>JAEOTK010000313.1 GCA_016839875.1 Candidatus Heimdallarchaeota archaeon | reverse complement strand
TTGCTGCAATCGAACCTCCTACCATAGCAGTCATTTCTGTAGGATCTACAGGGAACATGTATGACTCTTTATCCTGTTTAAATTGAGTAACATAATCTATTGCTGAAAAGATGTTGTCTTTGCTTGAGAATTCCTTGTTTTTAACTATCTCTTCCAGAGTATCCAAGGCCATTCCAGGTTCCATTCTTACAAAATATTTCTCAGGTCCTTCATCATAGCCAAGACCTATTATTCTGTTCATATGGTCAAAAGAAACTACAGTACCACCAAATGGAACCGCGCTCCCTACTATACCAGTTCTTCCACCTGAAATAGTTATTGGAGTATTCTCATCTCGCATTTTATTTACAATCGTAATTATATCAGCTTCACATTGTGGGAAGAATAACCACTGAGCTGATCCACCAGCTAGTTTTGATTCATCAATTATGTAATCAGAATGTTTAGTGGAAACATTATTTTCTCCTTCAATACGCTCTATTTTTTCAAAGACTGAGCCTTCTTTTTTTTGTGCAGCTATTACATTTGATACCATCTAAATCACTATTTTGAGAATAATCAACAACTTGACACGTGTAGAAAAAGCATAAAAAGCTTCAGATGTATCAATAGAACTGATAGAAATTGACGATTAGAAATCTTTCAAGAAAAGAAGCTCTAGATCTTGTTATTGGAGCAAAAATACTTGCTTGTGGTGGGGGTGGAAGTGAAATAGAGGCAATTGATAAAATCAATGAAATTTATGATAATGAGGAATCACTCACTATTGCAGATCTTTCTGATTTCCAAGAAGATGACAATATATGTATAATAGGCATGGTAGGTGGTGGAATAACTAAAGAAGATATGAAAATGGTTGAAGGCTTAGAAATTGTAGAACAAGAGCCTATGATTAAAGCTGTAGAAACACTTGAAAGTTTTTTAGGTACTGAGTTTCAAGGTTTTGTTGCTACAGAATTGGGACCATATAACAGTATTGTACCATTATTAGTAGCTTCAAAAATGGGAAAAATTGCTGTAGATGGTGATTGTTGCGGACGAAGCAAACCAAAAATCTCAATCAGTACTACTGCTGTATGTGATATCCCGATTTCTCCGTTTTCAATTGTAAATTCGTATGGTGATATCCAAATTGTAGAGTCTGCTGTAGATGATGTAAGAGGAGAGATAATTGCAAGAACAGCTGCCAGATTATCTGGAGGGAGTGTAAGCGTTGCAAGATGTCCAATGACCATAGAACAGGCAAAAGTAGCGGTTATCCCTAATACATTTTCTAAAGCAATCGAACTTGGTAGAAAAGTGAGAGAAGCAAACAAAATACGAGGGAATCCTATTCGTATAATACTAGAGGTTGTTCCTGATTCCAAGGAGATATTCAAAGGCAAGATCCTTAAATTTTCTCGAAAAGAAGAAGGGGGTTTCACCTTTGGAGAAATTTTACTTAAATCTGAGGGAGATGACAAAGATAGCTTTAGAATCTTTTATCAGAATGAATATCTGTTAGCATGGCTAAATGATAAGCGACACACATCATGCCCCAACAGTATCATTATTGTTGATTCTCATACAGGATTTGGGTTAACCCCATGGGAAGATGATTTTACAGAAGGCAGAATTGTTACTATTATAACACAAGAAGCTCCAGAGATATGGAAAACCGAAAAGGGATTAGAGGTATTTGGTCCACAAGTTTTTGATGAAAATTGGTGAAATTTTAGTAAATACAGTGAAAGTATTCAAAAAGCTCAATTGAGAGTAATTTTTAAAAGATTAACCTCACATATTATTCTGATAATATGAAAGAAAAGAAATGGGTAAAATGCGAGAATAACAAAATTGTAGCAGGAGTTTGTGCAGGATTAGCTAGATATCTTGGTAGCGATATAAATCTTACACGAGTAGCGGTATTCTTTGCTATGTTAGCTTCAGGTGGAATAATCTTTTGGGCATACATACTTGCAGTGATCATTTTACCAACAGGGGATTGTGCAGAAATTGAAACAGTAAAAACTTGGATTAAATGCACAAATGATAGAGTCATAGGAGGTGTGTGTTCAGGATTTGCTAATTTTATTGGTGCAGATGTAGGAATGATAAGAATTATCTTCTTCATTGGAATCTTCTTAACTGGAGGAGTTTTATTCTGGACATATATAGCAGCGATTATCATGCTTCCAGAAGGTGAATGTTAGAAAAAGCAAAGATATAATTTGGGAAAACCTCAATCCCATCCTTTCAGCAATTAGAGGAGGGGAGTAATTTTGAAAGAATATGAATAAACTGTATCTTTTTTTAATTTATACTCTTCATGAACTGTAGGAAAAGCAGGAAAATCTCCACCAACTCCTCTTTGACGATAATCAATATTGAAGGTAATATTTTCATTTCTAGGAAGTTCATGAATGTGTTCAGCTCTTTCCAGTTCTTCTTGAGTATAAGGCCATGCACTAAAATTCAGTAAGGTTCCTTTGTAATCAGTTATTCGAAAGCCTCTTCCTTCATCATTAGTTACAGCTACCCATCGTACATCTGTGCGATTACCATTCTCTTGTGGGTAGACATAATCATGAACTAATTCTTCAACGTTAGCAGAATATATCCCAAGTGGTGCACCAGTTTTCCGATCTTCATAAGTTTCATGAGGTCCTCTTCCAAACCATTTGAAATTCTTTAGATCTTCTTTAAGCAACATCTGCATTCCTAATCGAATCAACTCTTTTGAGGGTTTAAATTCAATTTCGACTAGTATTTCCCCTTTACCATCGATTGTATATCTTGTTTTGTAGAGGTTTTTGCTCTTTGGAAACTTCATGATTATTTCAACAAGTTTAACATCAGAAGCAATTTTTTCAACTCTAATTTTCTTTATGGAACGATTATCTGCAGCATTTTTCCAAGGATTGGTAGGAATGAATCGAGTTAGGAGAGGATAATTATAACTTACTACTCGTTTAAGATTATCATTATCAATAGGAGCTCTCCAGAAATTGGGGTGTAATGGATAAGAGATTATTGAGTTGTTATTGAAAGTATATGATTCTATTACTCCAGAATCTTTTCCAAAAGTTACTGCGAAATTCCTACCAATTACTTTAATCTCTCTTTCTGTATATTCGAGCTCAACTGCAGGTAAGTCTACTGGTATGGATTCTGTATCAGCAATTCTATAAGGTAGTTCAAATTGCTCCCAAGCTACAACATAACCTTTCTCTCCCCATAATGTACCCTTCTTTAATGAAAATTTGAGAAGTAAGTGGTATTCAACGCCTGGAGATAAATCGGGTTTTTCATAAGGAATAATGATTTCTTTGCTTGAGAGAGGTCCAATGCTCTTTGAGGGGATAGAACCTTGTTTGATAATCTCGCCATTCCCTGTTACTTCCCACTCAATTTTCAGAAATTTTGCATTCAAAAATCTATACTTGTTATGTATCACAACTGCTCCTGCAACCAAATCAATAGCTTCAACAGCTATGTTTTGATACACTGTCTTAACTTCAAAAAGAGAAGGATTTGGAGTTCGATCAGGTCTAACTATACCATTAATACAGAAATTTGAGGAGTGGGGTTTATCACCGAAATCTCCGCCATAAGCCCAAAACTTTTCACCATTATCAGTTGTTTTGTTCAACCCTTGATCAACAAAATCCCAAATGAAACCACCAATACAGTT
>JAEOTK010000312.1 GCA_016839875.1 Candidatus Heimdallarchaeota archaeon | reverse complement strand
AACTACTCTCCAGTAATTAAAGCTCTTTCTAAAGAACATCTTACGGTTAAGGAACTAATAGAGAAGTATAAGGAAATTTCAGGTGTTGAGAAATCCCCAAAAACAATGTACCGTTACTTGAAGGAATTGAAGAAGCATGGGGCAGTGGTGCAAGTTGGACAGAGGGTTACTGAAGGAAAAAAAGCTACTGAAGCACTTTATGGAAGAACTGCTAAAATAATTTATTTTTATCAAGCAAATAGAGAATTCTGGACAGATGAAAAATACAAAGAGGAAAGTGAACAATTACTTGAAAAAATGGCAGCAGTTTTTAGCCAAAGATGGGATATTCCAAAACCCAATCTTGATTGTTTGAGACAACTATTAATCAAGAATGATGAGTACATTCCAAATGAGATAAAGAAGGTTCTAGAATTATACGTTAGGCAAACAAACAAAGATGCTCGAGAATTATCCAGTAAAGAGATTTACAGAGTAATCAATTTAGCAAGATCAATAGTTCCTATGTTAGAGACTGAATATCTAGAAAAGGAACTGAAGAAATGCTTTCCAAAGAAAGTCAAAACGTGACTGTTCTGAAAATAGAATTTTTATAATTGACTTTTTCCCCCTTTCTAATGGTTAGACGTCCACAAAAAGAGTATTGGCTTGAGAACGAAACAATCAAGAAAACTATTGATTTACCAAACGGAGCTACTATCAGGATATTATATCTATATGCTAATGAAAAAACAGATGAGACAATGGATATAATCTTCTATTCAGGTTTTATTTCTTACATCTTTCTGTGGAGAGAATCTGTTAAAAAACTTAGAAAGTATCATAATATCATCTTTATCGAAACCAGAGAAAAGGAATTCTCTGCATTCCCCAGTGATCAAGTCATATACAGTGTAGATACATTAGGAGAAGATTTTGTTTTGATTATTAAGGAACTAGGATTAGAGTTAGATAAATGCGTAGTTACTGGTTCATCTATTGCATCGGTTGGAGTTTTAGAAGCAATGAGTAAACATAATATTAATCCCTTCTTGTCAATTCATTCCTCTCCTCAAGCAACTTACAATGCTAACAACAAAATCAATATTTTAGCGAATTATCTGCCTTATTGGTTAATAGTTCTAGCAAAACCGATTGTTTATCTTATTTACAAGATTAAATTTAGAAGAGATCCTGAATCGGGAAGGAGCAGAATTCATACTCTTAGTAGAATTCTTCAGAAAAGTCAGATAAACTGGATGAAGAAACTTGAATCATTTATGCCAGAATATGAGATGCAAGAAGAGAATGTGAAGAACATAAATTCTCCCGTTATTATAGTTGGAGGGCAAGATGATCCTGAGCATGATACAGAGTCTGTTCGAAGAATGGTTAGTTTAATACCTGGTTCAAAATATAGACCGGTTCCGTTTAAGAATGACACACATGGAGAAGCTTTTGCAGAGATTATAATAGAAGAGATAGAGAATTATAAGAAATGATTGAAATTATTCTTCTGGCGATGGTTTTTTTATCCTATCTTTTATGTTATAGAAAATACCGAAAAAACCAGTTATGTATCCAGGTAGTGGAAACATGACTATAGCAATAATAAAAGGAGTAATAAGACCAAGTGGAGCAGCTGAAAATAAAATACCTATTAAAGAGGGCACTAGTACAATTGCGAATGCAGAAGACCAAATAAACAAATCTTTCACTGAATGTTTTGTGAAACATCTGAACGAACAATATTTACTATTTTTCGTACTCCAACCTTTATTTATCTCTTCGTTTCCACATACAAGACATTTGTCAGTCATCAAGTCCATTAAAAGGAGAAATTATCAAGTATAAAAATCTTACATTAATTATTAACATACATATATATATGCTCAAGAAGGAAATCTGGCAAAGGTTGAATTGAAATGAAAAAAACAACGCTAACAACCTGTGTAATTCTTGTTTCTCTTCTATCCTTGACATTCCCACAAGATGCAATCAGAATCTCTGCTCTTGAAAGAAATTATTGGCCAACTGATGGATGGTTGACTTCATCATTAAGAGAAGCAAACATGAATCAAACAAGGATTGAAGATATGTTTGAGTATATTGAAGATAACAGTTTTAACATGGATAGTATTTTAGTTGTTAAGAATGGAAACCTCACTATAGAAGAATATCTAAATGAGGAATATACTGCATCAGATTTACACTCTGTCTTTTCAATAACAAAAAGTGTGTCTTCTGCTCTAATTGGGATTGCAATAGATGAAGGATACATTGAAAGTGTAGATCAGAAGATGCTTGATTTCTTCCAGGATGTTAATGTACTGAATAAATCAAATAAGGAAAATATAACTATAGAACACTTGCTAACTCATACTTCAGGAGTATATTGGAGAGAAGATCAACTTCCATATTCTTCACCAGATAACACTTTTAATTTAATGACAGATAGTCCAAATTGGGTTGAGTTTTTTCTCAATCTAAGCATGGAGAATGAACCAGGAACTGTTCGAAATTACAACTCAGGAGATTCTCATCTCTTATCTGCTATTCTAACTAATGCTACGGGAACATCAACTTATCTATTTGCAAAAGAACATCTTTTTAATCCACTAGGTATAAAACTACTAGTTTGGGATCAAGATCCTCAAGGAATATATTTTGGTGGAAGTGGATTACGTCTGACACCTCGTTCCATGGCAAAATTTGGTTACTTATATCTAAATAAAGGTACGTGGGATCAAGATCAATTGATACCAAAAGAATGGGTTTTGAATTCCTCTAAAGCTCATGTGACATGGGAAGGTTGGGCTAGTTATGGTTATCAATGGTATGTTTATTCAGAATTCAATTCCTATCTTGCAGTAGGATATCAACAACAGATAATTTGGATAACTCCTGAATATGATTTAGTGATAGTATTTACTTCTAGAATATCAGAAGGAATGTGGCCGTTTGCGGTTATATCTGTTGATTATATTATGAAAGCAATAGAAGAAGGATATGTAGAAAAAACTTCTTTTCCGATAATTACAATAATTCTTCCTGTAATTATTTCAATCTCTTATATACAAATATTTAGAAAAAAAGTAAGGAAGGTAATTCTTTAATTCTTTATGCTTTTTCTTCTTAGGGTGTAAACGATTACTACTAATGTAACGATACTTCCTGCGAGAGCTAAAACCACACTAAATTCACTTAGAGTTGGAAGAGCATACTGAACATATTGGCAATTGGAAGCACTAGTATCTGTACCATTTCTAGCAACTATAACATAGAAGTAAAAACCTTCATCTGGTAAAGAGTCTACATAGTCACTAGTCAACACAGTATCAATTGGTGTTAAACTGGTCACTGACCAGATATACGAAGAGGAACGATAAATAAGGTAATCCTCTGCATTAGAGATGTCATTCCAGTCAAGAAAAACATTCGCAATATCTGTTGGATTAGGTGTAACAAAAGCTAATTCAGGTGGGGATAAACCTGGAGCTGAAGGGATGTTAATTTCAACATGTTCGCAATTAGACAGAGAACTCATTTTTTGATAATTTTCTGCTATCACAGCATAGTAATAATTTCCATTAGTGGGAATCATATCTGTATAATTACTCATAGAAACTATTGCTATTGGAGAAAGACTATGGATATCCCAAATAAAAGATGAATCTCTGTATACATGGTAGTTTATTGCACCATAAATCGAATTCCAATCCAAGTTAATAATTCCACTTGGATTAGGATTAGGGATTAGAGGAGCTAAAATTGGTTCTGTAAAACTAGAGTGAGTACAATTTCTATATGTAATTTCAGGAAGTAAATCAGATACTCCATAAATCCATTCATTCCAAGCTAGATGAAGATTTCCACCATCATCAATAGTTAAAGAAGGAGTATAAGACTCATCAGCATCTAAGGATTGTTCAAGTGAGATAATCTCAATGGAAGACCATGTCAAAGAATTACTTTCCCATCTTGAATAATACACTGCAGAAGGACCATATCCAGAAATTACTGTATTTGAGGTCCAAACTAAATGAACATTCCCAAGAAAATCTGTACCTATAGAAGGAGTACCTTGATTTGCTGCCATAGTTCCGGAATAAAACATTTCTACAGTTTCCCAAAGTGAAGTGGCAGAATCCTTATTTCTGTAAAAGATTTTTTCATTTTCATTCCATGCAACGTGTACATCCAATAAATTATCTGTTGCTAATGTCGGAAAAAGATCATGATTATCCCCTACGGTTGACACTACTTCTGTATTTGTCCATGACCCTGAAGTTGTATTCCAGTACTTATAGAAAACATCTCTATCAATGCCAGAGCCCAGATAGTCTGTTTGATCCTGCCAAACAATATGAGCAACATCAGTTATATCAACACAAAGATCAGGAAGCAGAGAATTACCTGTACTTTCAGTAGAAATTACTTCAGTGGATGTCCAAGTTGTTGTTGAAGAAATCCATTTTTTGTAGAATATATCCCAGTCAGTATCTGCACTCGAATAATCTGAATTGTCGCTCCATGTTACATGAATATCTCCAGAGGAATCAGTATCTATAGAAGGTGAGTAAGAACTGCTTGAGCTTTCCGTTGACACAACCTCTGTTACAGTCCATGAAGATGTTGAGTTGTCCCATTTTTTGTAAAATATGTCCCAATCAGAACCTGCACTTAAATAATCTGTTAGATCGACCCAAACTATGTGGACATCACCTAGATGATCAGATACTATTGAAGGTAAATCAGAAGTGGCAGAACTTTCAGTTGAGATTAATATTCTAGGAGTCCAAGTTTGAGTTAATGATTTGAATTTTTTATAGTAAATGTCACCAGTACCTACATCTTGCCAAACAACATGCACGTTCCCAAATATATCTACAGAGATATCAGGAGATTCACTAAGAGAGAATATTTCATTTGTAAGAATCTCAATTGGATTCCAGTTCCAGATAACTTCACCAGAAGTGCTAGTTTGGATTTCATTACATTTATCGTCAACTTTAGCGATAACTCTATCAGTTGCATATTTGCTCATAAATAGACTTAAAAGAATAATGCTAACGCATATGAAAAATAGTATTTGCTTTTTTTTCAATTTAATTACCTACTTATTTTTAAAAGTTTTGAACCTTCAACGATTCAAATTGAATATTATATGTTTAATAAATGATAAAGTTTCCTAGAAAAAGATATTATCTTGAATCGAACATATTCCGAAACAATACGTTTGTTTGATTCAGTAAACATAATAGCTTCTTCTTAATAATTTGTTTTAAATGGTGACATTCATAAATCCCACCTATTTTTCCAAGAACAGCTATGTGAGCTCTCATGCACACACGCACCCACTAGAGTATTTTTGCCGGAAGTTTATTAAACTATTAACCAATTACTAGAAAAATAAACAGATAAGCTAATTAGTTTTGTGAACACTTAAACAAAGGAAAAGAAAAAAAATAGAAAGAAGTTATAGTTGCTTCTTTTTCCTCTGAAAGAAAACAAAGAGAACGGAGACTGAGGAAATGAAAAGCAATAATTGAAGAATCGCATTTTCTTTGAGAATTTCGGAAATTACTGGTATTGAACCTAGTGGATAGAGATCAACAGAAGAGGCTAAACCATCGATTGGATAAGGGGTTATAGCAATTGTTCCATTGTACCAGTAATTACCTTCTGATGTTGCATCTTCATACCAAACGTTATTGCTTCCATCATCTTTTGCTTGAGAGGATGAACCACCATTATTAAGGAAGGCATTATGATGAATGGTGTTAAATTGGGAATCAGCATCGAGTACTAAACCATAATCACTATTGGTTTCCATAGAATTATTATGAAAATCATTAGATTCAGAATGTTGAAAATAAACACCAAAATTGTTATTAACAATATGATTATTGGATAAAGTTGTATTATCAACATAGAATAGATACAATCCTGTATCAGAATACACGAAGCTGTTATAGGTAACAAGACAAAAGGCTGTATTCAATTAGAGAACTAATGTATGGAGAAATGATGAAGATAAAGGAGTATTCTACTGAAAATGTTTTCATAGATTTGGATCACTTCATCAAGCTGCTTGATCATTCAGAATTCTCTAATCGAGAATTAGCAATTTTGTTCTTGGAAGAATTAGGTGATGAGAGAACAATTGAAACTTTAGTGAAATATTCTAAAAAAGAAAAAAATCCAGAGGTAAAGCAACCAATTGAAGAAACAATAGAAAGATTACACCATTCTTAAAATGAAAGAATACTCAAGTTTCAATGAATGATATGCACTTGCTTACTTTACTCCCATTATCAACGTTTAATAATACCATTTTTTGAGTCATAAATTATTCTTTTACAGAACATCTTAAAAATGCTTATTACTATGTTTAAGCAGATTTGAAGTTTATTGGTTATATAATCAAGGAGTTAATGTATGAAAATCTCAAGAAAATTCATAATCTATAGTTCTTCTTTTGTAGCAATTAGTATTATTGTGTCAACATTAGTAGTTTTTCTTCCAATTGAACCAAAAGGACCTCCAGATGATTTCTGGGACATTGATTATAAAGGAACAGGAATTATAGAAGGAACAGCTGCTGCTCATGTAATAGAAAATCCAGTTAAAACAAGTTTTGGAGAATATATACCAGAACAACTTGAATATGAACCTTCAATTATTCCAGCTAAAATTAACTCTGATCTAAGTAATGTAGATCTACAGGATCTTCGTATTTCTGCTGACGAAAAGGAAATCTTATCGAAATATGGTTTCGTTATAGTAGATGAGGGATATACAGATATCATGACAATTTATGATGAAGAGAGCGAGGATCCGTTTTTTGTCACAACTGATTTATGTTTGCATGCTTATCATTCGCTTTACGATTATAGTTTGAGAATAATAGAAACAGATTATTTCTATAATGATTTTATGGTTTTACTAAATGCTCTAAGAGATTCACAATTCAACATATATTCCAGTGTAACCGATCCAGTTGTTCATGATGCTTTAAGGAAAAATATAGCTTATCTTTCAGTAATGCTGTATCTATTGAATGATTTAAACACAATACCCTATGAAGTCGCTGATTTAGTAAATTCTGAACTAGAAAAAATCGATAGTAGTACTTT
>JAEOTK010000050.1 GCA_016839875.1 Candidatus Heimdallarchaeota archaeon | reverse complement strand
TACATCTCTCCCTTATCAAGAAACATATTATGAAGAATCACAAGCTGTGGTTAAAACAAAGAATTATTCATTTAATTTTCGAAGAGAAGATAAGGTTGATGAAGAATTTTTAAGTTCTCAAACAGCATTGATTTTTGTTATTGATGTAGGAAATCGAAAATATAAAACAACTTATTCCATACTGTCTGATCTTAAGTCAAAACCAAAGATTGCTTTAGTTGTTTCTTTACCGGATAATATCGAGAAAGCTAGTCATCAATATGCAAAGTTCTTTACTGGTTTGGAGGGGTATATCAGTGGATTACCTTTCTTCTCATCTAGTTTTACATCTAATTATGAATTCAAATCTAAGATGTTAGAAGCACTATTTTGGACTATATCCCCACTATAATTCTTACAATTCTTCTTTCAATATTTTGTGCTTTTCAATAACCTCAGTATTCACATCTACACCTATACCAGGTTTTTCTGGTACAGTTAGTGTTCCATTATTGTTCAGTTCAAAAATTGGGTCTATAATGTAATTTGTATAGTATCTTTCACTTTCACTAATATCATTTGGAAGTGTAAAAGTGGATAAGCTGGATACAGCTACATTCTTTGCTCTTCCAATACCCGTTTCAAGCATCCCACCACACCATAATGGGATTTTAACTTCCTTCGCTAATTCATGGATTTTAAGAGTCTCTGCAATTCCTCCAACTCTTGCTGGTTTGACATTCACAATTCTAGTAGCATCAATTTCTATGGCAACTCTCGCATCGTCAACACATTTAATTGATTCATCCAAACAGATAGGAGTGGAAATTTCCTTTTGTAATTTTGAGTGATCAATTATATCATAGTATTGAAGTGGTTGTTCAATCATCATGAGATTGTATCTGTCTAATGAAAGAAAGATCTCTTTATCTTTTAATCTGTAAGCACTATTAGCATCTACCATGAGCTGAAGATCAGGGTAGGAATCTCTTATTTTCTTAATTATTTCAACATCCCATCCTGGTTCAATTTTTATTTTTACTCTCTTGTATTTTTTTTCGATTGCAGCTTCAATTTTCTCTAATAAGATATCTGGTGTGTCTTGAATTCCTAAAGATATCCCTGCTGGAATCTCATTTTTCTCTCCTTCAATTAAGCTCTTCAATGGTTTTTCATTAATCTTGCCGTATAAATCCCAGAGTGCATCTTCAACAAATGATTTAGCCATTTGATTCCCTTTAATCTTCTTAACTAAATCTGGAAAATCCTTTGGATGTTCTAAAGTTGTCTCTTTTATCCAGGGTATAATATAATCAACGACAATATGCTTACTTGTATTGATTGTTTCACCTGAATACCATGGACCATGGTCAGTTACACACTCACCCCATCCAGTTTGTCCTTCAGATTCAAGACTTACTAAAAGAGCATCACGTTTTTTGCTAACTCCAAAACTTGTTCGAAATGGGTGTCTTAATTCCATTTCTACTAAAAATAAAGTTGCTTTTTCTATTTTCATTTTAACACCTCGTTTTTGTGAAGAACATGATAGCAATTCAGTAAATCGTTCTTCTTATCAATAACGAAATCTACTACTGAGTAATCTTCTTTGAAATATGTTTTAAATACTTCGCGAGTTTTCTTCCTCCACTCTATTATTTTTTCTTTGTCTTTCCTTATCATATCTCTGAAATTGCTGGGGATTTGAACAAAAATTATTGGTGTTGCTAAGTCAAGAGTAACAGTTTTGATTGTTAATAAGGAATCTACTTCTTCTATTGCTAGAGCATGATATTGTTCATCATTTATTAAATCATTATAACTTCGAAATTCTTTTACTAATCTACTTTTCACGTTGTTAGAATTTAGAATCCAGTTGCAGTAAAATCGATCTGTATCTATTCCTCTATTAAGATCATCTAGCATCTCCCCCCAATAGTTTTCATGGTATGTATTGCATATTGCTCCTAATTTGTGCAAATTCAAATAACAATTATTTGATTGTAAAGGATCAAAGGTCCAATTAATGTATTCATAATCATGAGATAGACCCCACTCTCTCTGTTTTACTTTCAGAGTATAACCAATTCCTAAATTCTGATATTTCTTCTTTACTGCATTATGATGCGAATAGATAAACACTCCATAAGGTTCTTTCTTACCAACCCAACCCCAACAATAGCCAATTAATTCCTTATCTTTGAAAGCTCCAATAGCAACGCCACCACTTTTCTGTGTTGCATAGATGAGTCTTTTAGGTACAAGTTCTCTATCAGGCATATTCCAAGAATCCCTCTGAACTTCTTCCAAAGCATCATAGATATTGAAATCTTTGAGCTCCCTGTATTCAATCTTATCAATCATCAAGAAAACAGAAATTAACATGATAAAAAACTTACTGTGAAAATATAGCTTTTTGGTTTAGGTAGTTTCTTCTTCTATTATATTTCTTTTAAGTATTAATTCTCGATAAAGGACAGTCAAACGCGTTGTGGAGGGAGTATTTTATTTTTCAAATGAAAGAGACAAAACTGTTTTGTTTGTAAGTATTTCAAATAAAATCATCGAAAAAGCTTTCGCTAAATTTGTAGGTGTATATCTGTCACCACCAGTGTGTCTCCTAATCTTAAATTGTAATTGATGAATTATTGTTGATCTATGCTCCTTTATGTACTCATCAGGATCTTCCACGTATTTTGAATACTGTTTTATATCAATCAATGGTAAAGCCATCTGAGGATATTCTTCAAACACACTAAACCAAGTGTCGAGTAGATAGTTGAAATATTTCTGAGGATCTCCAATATCTTGAACACCAAATTCATCAATGGCCATTCTTCGTAGAGCAATTTCGATATTTCGTTCAATTTTTTGTCTTTTAATTTCATTCATTTCTCGTCGGAATTTTATTGTTTCGTATAATGCTTGTTCAATCGCAGCAAAAATTTGTTCAATTCGTCCTTGATCTTTTGTAGTTTGTGAAGGTATCTGAAACTCCTGTTTTGCTACAGTTACTTGTTCTTTTAGCAATTTCTTCTTTGAATTTATTCGTGTCTCAAATGATTCTTTGAGTGTTTCATAGTATGGATCAAGAATTGCAATGTTGACTAAATCATAGAATAGGTCTTCACCTTCAGATAAAGGGTACTTGGTAATTAATCCATGATAGATATTTCCTATAGATTTTGTTTTTGTGATTGTTTCTTGGTCTTTCAATATTACTTCAATTGCATGAGCAAAAATGGATACTATAAATCTAAGATCAATTGGAAATTCCCCAACTTCATAACAAGTATTTGCTTCAGCTAGAGCATTGAATAGATTACGTCGAATTAGAATAGCAGTGATTATATTGTCTTCTATCCCCATAGAGCTCAGATCTATGAAATTTTGAGTAATAGTATTCATTGCTTGAGTTACTTTCTTTAAACTTATTAGAAAAGAGGCTAGTAAACCAACAAACTCATCATCTGTACATGAATTCTTTTTATCTGTAGCTTCAAGTAGTGCCGAAATATCCTCAGCATAGTACAATGCCTCGTATTTTTTGATAATATCTTCTGTAATTATTATACCATAAATAGATAGAGCCATGTCTTTCTTCTGAGGAGATAGAAAACCTATGTCTGTTTTCAGCTGTTTTCTTAGTTCATCAAGAAAGGTAGGTTGAGTCTGTACAAAATGACGTATTTTTGATTCTAATGTTGAATATAATTTGTTGAAATCTTCCAATATTTCAACTACATCCATTGGATTGTAGAATAGATCAAGGGTATCTTTTATCTCATCACTCAATTGTTTCACCTACTTGATTTCCTGGGATTAAGGACTTTAGGGTTGTATATTTTGGTATTTCCTTGAAACCAATGAAAGGAGATACTTTCCAATCTCCTAATTGTGATCTCTCTATAGCATTTTCCCAATCAAATTCCCCTCTCACATTCCGTTGAATATCTCTCATAATAACTGGTAAAGATGAAGCTGGAATTAGTCTAGAACCACCATATCTGGTGTCTGTTACAAAAGCAAATATGAGTACATCATCATTTTCAAGCTCTTTGTATTCGAAAGTGATTTTTACTGTGTCGTTGGTAGAAATAGATCTATAATATGATGAAGAGGGAAGTGTAATTATATTACTGAATTTTAGAGTTGGAAAGAGATTAAACGATAAACTAATACTCCTTGGAAACATTGTTTTTTGAATTAACTTAAGAAAATTCTCTGGTGCAGATTCTTCATTACTGATTATTTCATCTATCCCTTCTGGAAAAACAAAAGAAGCATTTTTAATTTTCAAATAAGGAGGGGCAACAACAAGTTCTCCTCCACATTCACACTTAATTCCAGTACCCTGCGTTTCTTTGCTAAAGATGCGCTTGCATTCTCCCATACATTGAATTTCATCATGCATAGTATGAGCTCTAAGCAATAGTGCTGTAATTAACATAGGCGCTAGACCAATTTTTTCTATACCTCCCCTCATACTATTTTCTTCGAATATTTGCCAGTGATAAAAATCTCCTAAGTCCATTAGTTTATGTTTCAATCCTTCTTTTTTCTCTTCATCGCTTAATTTAACAAGCTCTATTGGAGCTTCTATTCTTCTGTGAATTCCGGTAATTGCTTGAAGAATAAAGGCAGCTTCTTCACTAGCATCTAGAATGTCTAGATCAGAAAAGTTAGAGATGATTATATTGAGCAAAAAATTATTATCATAAGAGTGTTTAATTATTGAAATATCTGGTGAGAGTTTTTTCTCTT
Organism: Candidatus Heimdallarchaeota archaeon; assembly: GCA_016839875.1. The sequence continues at coordinate 21,512 of JAEOTK010000050.1, read as the reverse complement.
TCCCTATCTCCCAAGTTATGAATTTAGCACCCTCAAGTGTAATATCATCCTTAGGGAAGTATTCTAATATTTTGACAGTTTCAAGTTCCTCTTCAAACTTGTTTTTCAGAGACTGGTCGTGAATTAAATTATGATTACCAAAAACTTTGGCTATATGTAGAGGTAAGTTAGAATCATCTCTTGTTATAGTTGTCATTAAGATGTTCACTGAATGTACTTCTTTCTGCTCTATCATATCTATTTTATTTTTTCATTTTTCATTTAAGAAGATAGTTATAGTTTTTTTGAATTTTTCAAAATCAAGAATGGAAGAATCAAGTGCAAGAAATTGTTAAAGCTAATTTTAGCAGTTTTTTCCTCCGAATTAGATTGAAAATAATCACTGGCAAATTCAGAAGTCAATTAGCTTCCTCAACATCATCTTCATTTCCCTGTTCTATAGCTAATTCTGCCATCTTTTTGAATGTTTGAAACAAGTTTAATTTGTCTTTAGCTGAAACTTCAAAATACAAGGTTTGAAGCTTTTCTGCATATTTCTCAGCTTCTTCTATTTTGACATCTCTTTCTTCTTCTAGATCAATTTTATTTCCTACAACGATAACAGGAATATCTCCAACACTTTCTCTCAAGAGTTTAAGCCAGAAATCCAAACGGTCAAAGCTTTCTCTTTCAGTTATATCAAAGACAAGCGCTGCAGCTAAAGAACCTTGAAAATATGTAGGTAAAACAGAATAGAATCTTTCTTGAGAACCAGAATCTCCAATAATCAGTTTAATTTCTTGACCATCAAGTGTAGTATCCCAAACTAGAAAATTGGCTCCTAGAGTTGGAGAATGTGATACAGGAAAGGAATTTTGGGCATGTCTTAAAGCTATAGAGGTTTTACCCACTCCAGGATCACCACAAAGTGAAACTTTGTAACTACGTTGGGTCATTGTAGATTTTTACTCCTTCTTGTATTTTAAAGGCTTTTTATAAGGTAACTTGAAATTCAATATAAATAATAACACAAAATAATATATAATCAACAAAAGAGTAATCTTTCGAGAGTAATGTCTGAAAGAGAAACATGTGGTGATTTTGAGATTTTCAGGGATGAGAACGATTGGTGGATTGTTAAGAATTCGTTATCAGAAGAAATCATCGGTAAATTTCAGAGTAAAAATGAAGCATTAGAAAAAGTAGCATCGATTTTACAAAGTGAAGAAGATCGTTCAGAAAGTGAATCTGTTTGTTGAGAAAAATGCTAGAGTCAGACAAAGAAGTTTATAGTTTCCGTCAGAACGGGGAGAATTTCGTATTGGATCCTAATTCTCAATTGTTCTGGAATATACAAAGTAAATTTGCAGACGACTCCGGTACTCTACAAACCTATTATAATAAACTATTCAGTTATGGTTTTTTTCAAAACAATATTCAACTAAAGGATCATCTTCCAGTTTCAAAATTTGATCTATCTAATCTAGTGATTAATCCATCTTCAAATTGCAATTTAGAATGTTGGTTTTGTTACTCTAAACATTACAAAAAAGAGAATTACAATGTACTTAGCTTGGAAGAGATCAAATCAATTATTAAGAAAGCATTGGAATTTAAGATTCAAACTCAATCTAACTCTCCTTTATCTATCTCAATGTTTTTCACAAGTGAGATATCTTTAGAATTCAAATCCTTTCTCGATATATGGCATTATGTTGAAAAGATCAAAAATAATTATCAGTTTCCTATATACATGTTTCTTCCACCTACAAATCTAATGGAAGTCAGTAATGACTTTGTTGAGTTTGTTGAGAAATATGGATACTTAACAGTCTCCTTGGATCTCTTGAATGAAGTACAACGGAGTAAGGCTCTTCATAACCTTAAACGATTTCAGAAAACAGTAAGAAAGCATTGTATAATTCCTGTGAATTCCAATAATAGTGAGTTTCTTGAAATCTATACAAAATTACTTGATCATTTTGAATATATCTCGATGAGACCTGTAAGAATTCCCCATGATTCTCTCTATCCTTGGACACAAGAAGCTCTTGAATTATTCAGTGATGAAATGCAATCCTTCGTTTGTAATTTGCTTGATTTAAATAATGATGAACTACTACAATTGCTTTTAGCATTTGGTCCTTCTGATTATTTTGCACGATACATAGATAGGATAATTTCAAGAGTAAGACTTTCAGATAGATGTCCTGCAGGCAGAAGAGCAGTAGCAGTTAATCTTGATTCGAAGCTTTATCCTTGTTCTGGTTTTTTTGATAATGATCAATACAGTTTTGATTCGTTCGATGAGTTGCTTGATGAAGAAACAAATGGTATTCTAAGTTCAAACATCTATTCAAGGCATATATGTAAAAAATGTCCTATCAGATTTTATTGTGGAGGTCCTTGCGAGGATTGGAAATCTAAGATGAATAATTATTCTGTTGATTCAGTCAACCAAATCGAGTGTTCAATTAATTTTATTTATTTCAAAAATGCCATTTACTTTATTACAGAATTATATGACAAAAATCCAGAGATACTAAGCAAGTATACAAAAGAAAAAGGGATAGAAAATAGATTATCCTATCCTTTGAATTTTGAGGATTTTGTTCTCTTTTTTTCTTAAGTTAAATTCTTATGGTAGCCATCCAATCAAAGTTGGAAATTCTGCAGGAGTGAAATATGATATGTTGAATGCATACATAATCACCATGAATATCCAGCTCAGTAGAAACCAAATAAGAAGAGTACCTGCAGCTGCATAGATAGCTCGTCTTTCTGAGATACCTCCAACTAGTACCCACAATCCCCAACAAATCAAGAAGAAGATTATACCGAAGGTAATTCTAGCTGCACTTCCTGTTAGGAGGGCAATTGCAAATACCCAAAGTAAAGTACAGACGACGGCTATTATAAGATTCAGCCAACTCCATTTCTTAGCATCTCTTCTGAACATTATTGAGCAAAGAATAGCGGCTGAAATATAGAGGAGAACAACATTGATTACTAATACTACTGCTATATGAGCCATAATAAGTTGATTGAGATGCTAGTAAATAAATTTTCTCAAAGATATCGCAACATTAACAAATAATGAATTAGTACATATTGTAAGATGTTCATTATCTCTAATAGTGGGAAAAAACTTGAAAATTGCAGTATCTGTAAAGAAGAAAAGCAATTTGCAAGAACTCTTCAAGTGTGTAATGAATGTCTAAGGGATCAATCTATAGATGCTGAAAGCTATATTCTTGGAGCTCATCAGAGAGCAAGGAATAAGTACAATCTTCCTATTGCTCCTCCAAGTAGTGGTCAACAATCATGCAATTTGTGCAATCATAAATGTGAGATAGGGTATAATGAATTAAGTTTTTGTGGATTAAGATATAGCAAGGAAAACAAAAGAATCAATATGTCAAGTACCAAAATTGGAATTTTGGATTATTATTTAGATCCTCTGCCATGTAATTGTTGTGCAGCATGGTTTTGTCCTGCTGGAACTGGTGCAGGTTATCCTGAATATGCATCTAGAAAAGGAAAGGAATTAGGTTTTCACAATCTCTCGATTTTCTTCTATGGTTGTTCTTTCAATTGTCTGTTCTGCCAAAATCAGAATCATAAGAGTGTAAAGGTTGGTTCTAAGGTTTCGATTTCTAAGCTTATTGAAGTCTACAAAAATAATCATTCAATTAACTGTGTGTGTTTCTTTGGAGGATCTCCTGAACCACAATTTCCATTCGCTTTAACACTCTCTAAAAGAATTTTGAATATAGCAAAAAAAGAGAAAAGAATTGCAAGAATCTGTTGGGAGTGGAATGGTTTTGGGACACAAAAACTTGTTAAGAAGGCAGCAGAACTTTCTTTAGTTTCAGGTGGTATCATAAAGTTCGATTTGAAAGCCTGGGATTCGAATATTCATAAAGCTCTTACTGGAGTTGGGAATAAGCAAGTTCTAGAGAATTTCAAATTTGTAGGAACACAGTATTTCCATAAGAGACCAGAATTGCCTGTTTTAACTGCAACTACATTAATGGTACCAGGGTATGTTGATGAGGGAGAAGTTGAAAATATAGCCTCTTATATTGCTTCAATTGATGAGAACATTCCTTATTCACTATTAGGTTTTTATCCTCATTTTGAATTTAGAGATTTACCTTTAACAAGTCTTGGACATGCAGAGAAGTGTTTTGAAATTGCTTCTTCCTATCTTAAGAACGTAAATATAGGAAACAAACATTTGTTAAGGTAACATCAAAAAACGGACATCTTATATACCAAAAACCACTTTTCCAATTGAGGAGGAGTAAACTGAAACTCAAATTTTGGTTTCCTACAGTGATCCTAATTTTCCAAATTCTATTTAGCGTTACTTCGTCATCATACCCAGCTGATTTAGATGAAATTTATACTAAAATAAAGAATATCAGTTGGCCTCCAGATTATGACTTAAACCCTCACTCATCAGATATTTATACTGATTTTTATTTTGAAACGAAATATCAGATCATCAATAATGGTTCTAGAATTCATGCATACATAAATAAAGCACCATATTTCATTCCTAGAATGAATACTAGTTTAGTAAATTCAAGCTTAAATCCTGGTATCTCTTATGTATTCTTAACGGTAAGTGGAGATATATTTATTGAAGAAGGGATATCAAATAGAACTGGGGGAATTGGATTTTGTATACCTGAATATCGTAATGAGACTCTTCCATTAGGAAATTACACTTTTTGGTACGATGTCATAGATATACTTAAGTACACAATTCAACTAATCCCTTTTTACACAACAATTAATGTTACTGAAAACCAAATAAAAATTACACATCAAGGATTCGATACAACCATAACATACCCTGAACAGCTCAATGAAACAAGTATTAGTCAAATATCAGGCATAACAATTATTATTCTCTTTTTAGTGATTAAGAAAAGAAAAAAAGTCTCTATCCTTGAATGTCAATTTTGAAGAAATGACTCATGCATTTATTCTTGCAGTCACTATTTCCAACACCCTCAATAAATGTAATGCTTTCCAAATCTGCTAGTTTCTGAGAAATGTGACATTCAATTTTCTCGTTAATGTAAGTAGCAATGCCATGTATTGAACAATGATGAGATGTTGTTATTTGGTCAATGTGCCAATGATTTTTCTTATTTCTACGTAAATGTCTATGAATTCTTGATGTTAACCCTCCTGCACCGAAAGCACTCCCTACATAGATATAGTATCCTGTGTTGATAGTTATTTCTTGTTTAGGAATTCTTATTGTGACAGGTTCAGCTAATTTCAAATAAAGAAGATAAGTTCCATTCGATCCATATGTAAAATCAATAACTGGACCTGTAAGAATAGTTATCACTCTTCCAGGATTTTAGCAATTTCCCAATTAGCTTTAGCTTTTTCTATATTTCCAGAATCTTCGTATATATCACCAAGTAACTGGTAGGTTTTACCGTTTTTGTCATTAAATTTTAAAGCATCTTCAAGATGCATTATTGCCCTGTCATAATTTTTAGATGCCCAATATAGTGATGCTAAGGATAGTGAAGCTTCCTCAAAAGAAGGATCTTTTTCCAGACATTTTTCATAATTGATTACAGCTTGCTCAATATTCGCAACTGAAGCAGATATATTTGCTAGATTAAAGTAAGCAAGAACATTATCAGGGTCAATTTCAATTAGTCTTGAAAAAATCTCTATTGATTGAACAAAATCCCTCTTCTTTTCAAAAGCTACTCCTAATTGAAACAAAGCCGGTTTACTTTCAGAGTCTTCTCCTAGTGCTAATTGGAAATATGCTATTGCTTTATCATAATTCTCCAAATCTAAATAGGTCTCTCCGATTTGAATCAGAATCTTCACATTGTCTGGTTCAAGTTTTTCAGCTTTCATCAATTGATTCCAGCATTCGATGTCATTCCCCATCTTCTTGTAAATAGTAGCTAAAAGACTATACACTTCAATATCTTCTTCATACTCTAAATATTTGCCAAAAGCTTGAGTTGCTTGGAAGTATTCCCCTATTCGATAATACAATTCTCCAATATTCCTCCATGCTGAATATTCCTTCTCGTTAATCTCTGTAATTTTTTTCCAAGATGCTAGTGCTTGATCCCAATCCTTGGCTTCAAAGTATGCACTCCCCATTAGTTCTAAAGTTTGCAGATTCTCCGGAAGAATCTCTAAAGCTCTATTCAGGTATTGAATCGCTGTTTGAACATCCTCGATTTTCATGTAGGCTTTTCCTAGGTTTATAAAAATGGGATATTGATCTTCGTATAAATTTAAATTCTTCTCTAACAATTCGATTGCTTTGTCGCATTCCCCATAACTAATTAATTCATCAGTAGTTTCAATCAGTTCTTCAAGAAGTGGATCTATTGACATTATTTACAATTCCTAAAACATTGCTTAAGAATATTGCGAAATAGTTGCTCAATTGTGTTAGAAGCTAAGAAGACTTTAAATTTAAGGTAAAGTAGAATAGTATAGATGTTCCAAGTTATAGCAAAACGTGATGAAGAGATAGGATATAATATCTATTTATCAGATTTACCTGAACATCTATTAGAAGATTCGATTGTCTTCATGCCTGAGTTTTCAACAAAGGAAAATCCAAATATAAAGTATGTTTCAAAATACACTCACAAATCTGGAAATGTAATTGTCAAATTAGTTCGAAGTGATGGATTCGATAAGTTTAATCGACCTAAGTCCTTATCACACAGTCTAGTTATATCTTCTGAAGAATACAGTCTTGAAAACCTAGATTATTATGCCTCACCTATTCTGAATCCTGACTATTTTGATGAAACTAATATAGAACCAGTTTTTTTTGATAAATCTGCGTTCAGAAAAGAAAAAAATACTATTCTTGAAAAAATTGATCTCAAAACAATAAGAGAAATTATTGTTGCAGCAATGATAGAACCAAGAGTAATTCTTCTGCCAAATTTAGAAATGAAGGAATTAATCGACCTAACAAGTATTATTGACAAAGCAATTCCATATGAAGCATCATATGATTTTTCTCTGATAACCTACTCTGATTCTAGTTGTAATGAGTTTCTTGTCCACAATGTCATTTACTTCTTCGCTAAAGGGACAGACAAAACTAGAAGTGTATATATCAACCCAATAAGTTCTAGAGTTTCTAGAATAGCTGAAGAAGAACAGGAATATCTAGATATTTATATCTCTCTTATTGCTAATGAAAACGTTGAGGAATTGCTTCAAGAACATGCTAAATGGATAATTGGTAAATACTATAGTGAACATAAAGATCTACAAAAATACTTCACAAATAGATACCAGCTGGATATTCCTTTTTCAAGAAGAAATAAGTTTCATGCTCAATTAGTAAAATCTCTGTCCTCTTAGTTATAAAAATCTGACAATTCAGAGAATTAAGAAAGAAAAGTAAAAAATCTGAGACTTATTTGCTAATTAAGTTTCAGAATCTTGTTATTTGTTATATTTCTCAATAATTTGTTCATAGATCTCTCTACATTTTTCTTCGGTGAGACTAGAAACAGCATCAACCATTTTTTCACTTATGTTTACGATTTGTAGTTTAAGTTTTTCTCGGATTTCTTGCATTGACTTGCTGTAGTATCGGTATTTGTATCCACCACCTTCTAGGTTGATTTTTTCTTTTCTAACAAATCCTATTGATATTAGTTTCTGAATAGATCTTGAAATTGTTGCTCGATCCTTTGGAATAATAGATACGATTGCTTTCATATCTGTTGGTTGATTTTGATGAACGCATGAAAGTATTTCAAGTTCATTTTCTGTCAAAGCGTGAACTGCTTTAATAATGTCAAAGCAAGTTATGTTTTCTGTTTCATATGAAGATAGGGAGAAGAACATGATGATCACATCAGAAAGTATAGGTTACATCTGCATCTAGTGATTCAGTTACAGCAAACATCCCGCCAACAATATCATCTAGTTCATCAATGAAGTCTTCTCGTTTTAGATTGTACATATCTAGAACAGGACTGCAAACATATATCTTAACTCCAGCTTCTTTTGCTTCTCTTAGAGTATCTAAGTATGTTGTTTCTTTTCCTAATGGTAGCAGCTTATCTGGCACTCCTTTCTTCAGAAGTAAACCTGCTGACATAGTATAAATCATCTTAACATCCGCATCTAACATTGCTGCTAGAGATGCTAGATGTAATGGTGATTCAAGTCTGTCCTTTTGGTCTTGTCCATGTGTAACAAGGAAAATCACTTTTTGCTCAGTCATTCTAACACCTAAATGTATAATGTAACATCTGCACCGGATGCAAACTCTAAGAAAGTAGCGGCTCCACCGACCTCACATTCATCAATAAGATGTTTTCTTTTGATTTTCATGACGTCCATGGTCATTTGACAAGCAATGAGTTTAACACCTGATTCTACGGCAATATCCATTAATTCTTGCAATTTAGCAACATTTGCTCCTTTCATCCAGCTTTTCATCATCATAGTTGCCATATCAGTCATTCCTGGTATGACACCTACGATTTGTGGTATAGGCATTGGCATTGCAGTTTGACCCACAGGAGTAACTTTGAGTTTGTTTAATTTCTTCTTCTTGAGCATATTCAGCCCAAAGAATGTGAAGAATATACCAACTTCATAATCCATTGCTGCTGCAGTAGTTGCTAATATTAATGGAGGGTATGCTCCAGCTATATCTGCTTTTGACGCAATTATTGCGAGTTTTTTAGTTTTTTCTGACATTTTTATTCCTCTTTATTTTGTTCTTTTTATTATGAAACGATAAATCCCACCATCTTCTGAATTTGTAATTAATTCATGACCTGTGGATGTTGTCCATGCATTGAAATCTGCTACAGATCCAGGATCTGTTGCTAAAATCTCAAGATATTCACCTATTTGTACATCTGCAATAGCTTTTTTTGTTCTAAGTATAGGCAAAGGACAGCTCAAATTTTTCGCATCTAGTGTTTTTGCAATTTTTATTTCTGACATTTTTTTCACCTTACAAATATCCTTTAATTAATGCTTGAAAGTAAATAGTTTTGAATAATTTCTTGAATATACCGTAAGTAAACAAGTTGTGTAAACCGAATTTTCTTGGAGGAAAATTATAGCTGAAAAATAGTAACATAGATCGTCTGAAAGATGTTACAACAAAACAAATAGTTAAGCCCTTATACTTGTGTATAGGTTCTTTTCCTTTGAGTTCAGCTTTTATGTTATTGACCAATGCTTTAGACGAGAAATGGGAAACAGCTCCGGATTTTGATACTGGTAAGTTAGAACAATCTCCTATAGCATACATTTTATCTTTATCAATGACTTTTAGAGTATGTCTATCTGTAGGAACAAAACCTTCTCTGTCTCCTAATCCTGATTCTTTTATTACTTTATGACCTTCATGAGGAGGGATCAAAACTAACATATCAAAATCGATTTCTTCTCCTTCAAGAGAAATAACTTTCTTATTTTCTACATCAACACTTTCATAGTTAAAGAATTCTACAAACTCAATTCCGCGTTTTTCGAATAATTCTGCGACTTTATCTGCTACACCTGGTGTTGGATAAGGTCGCATGAGGGGATATAGATATTTGATTGTAGTTTTGTCTCTAATGTTCTTGCTCTTCAGGTAATTGTCTAACAATAGTGCAAATTCTGGTATAGCTGGAGGGCATTTGTATGGGACCGTTGAAGGGGAAATTACGATTGTACCCCCTTGAAAGTTTTTTAGGCCTTCTTGCAGTTGCAAAGATGCTGAAGGAAGATAGAAATGATATAAACCATTTTTTCCATAAGTACCTATTTTTTCTTCTTCCATGCTAGCTCCTGTGGCTATAACAAGATAATCGTAGTGGATTGTTTCACCATTTGATAACTCAATCATCTTCTTAGTGTCATCTATTTTAGTAGCTGAAGCGTGTAACCAATTGACCTTCTTGCTTAGTACGCTGTATATGGGTTTAGCAAATTTAGATATTTTCTTCTCTTTGAATACCCAAAAAAGATATTCTGGTTCATAGTAATTAAGATCTTTAGGTTCAATCAAAGTAATATTGACTTTCTTACTTTTTGTTTTTCTTGCTAGTTTGTTGGCAACTGATATTCCAGAAAATCCTCCACCAACAATTACGATTTTTTGCATATAATGACCTCTAATGTAATTTCTTAACGATGTATCTGTCAAAACCATCTTCATTTATGATTTCAACAAGTTCGTGTTTAGCCTTATTGATCCATGCTGGAACATCTGTTCTGGTTCCTTCATCTGAACTGAGAAGAGCTATTAACTCACCAACTTCACTTTGACGAATGGCTTTAATCAACTCCATCATAGGACCTGGGCAGTAACTACCTCGGGCATCAATTTCGATTGCTATATCATGTTCTGTCATTATTTTTCACGATTACTCACGGTTTAGGAAAAAGTCCGCACAACCGATATATAACTATTGGGCTTTGTCTACAAAAATCAGTGATATAAACAGTCGAATTGGTAAGATTATTAAGGTTGTTTGCTAACATTGGAACAATGAATAGGAAAATTAAGTTAATGGCGATTGTAATAACCATTTTATTTCTTAATTTTCAAATCCTTTCTACCATTACATCAATATCAGCATTATTTCATATTAAACCTCAAGTTGAAGAGTCATACAAATGGTTATGGGAGGAATTAGCTAATTCTCCAGGACCTATTCCAGGAGAAGATGTGGTTTTCTGGCAAGAGAGTCTTGGGCCATATCATAATTATACTGAATTAACACACAAACTCAATCTTCTTGAATCCAATTTTCCGGACTTCGTTGATATGTTCTCAATTGGAAAAACTTGGCATGGGAACGATATCTGGTGTGTTCGACTTACAAATGAATCAATTACTAGTGCCAAAACGGAATACTATGTAGTTGCAGAACATCACGCAAGAGAGTTAATTTCAGTTGAGAATGCATTATATTTTATTGATAGGATTATCTATGATTCTAATTTCGGTCATTATGAGAATTTGCTATCTTCAACTGAAATTTATGTTATTCCAATGTTAAATCCTGATGGGTTATCAATCATTCATTGGTTCCCAGAGCAGAGGAAGAATCTACGACCGATAGATGACGATGAGGATGGATTAGAAGATACAAATTTCGACGGATTTCTCGATGATGAACTTGAAAGAATATATCAATGGGATTACTTAACAAATAACTCCGAAGTTATACAATTGGATTTGGATGGAGATTCTTTTGAAGCTGAAGATCTCCCAGGAGGAGTTGATCTTAATAGAAACTATGCTGCATTCTGGAATGAAACTGGTTCAGAATTAGATAAACACAGCCCATTGTATATAGGTGATGCACCATTCAGTGAAAATGAAACAAGACTTCTAAAAGAATTTATGATTCAACATAGCTTCAATTTTGCAGTGAGTCTTCATAGTGGTGTAGAGGCTATAATTACACCCTGGGGATACAATGGAACTCTACCATTGAAAGACGAGAACGAATATAATGCACTTCTAGCTCAGTTGGAGGTATTACTACCTTACCCTCTATGGAATGAATCAGCGGGTTATTTAGCAAATGGAGTGTGGGATGACTATTGTTACTCTTATCATGATATAATGTCATTTACCTATGAAACATATGGAGGGACATGGTTGGGTTCATATTTTGACTTTTATAATCCTCCAGGTACTGGAATACTTGCAAATTGTGAAGAAGTCTTTCCGGGTTTAGAATTTTTAGCATATAATCCTCACTTATCGGTAAGCAATAATCTACCAATACTCGAGGTGAAGAATCCATCAAGAATGAATCAAGTATTTGATAATTACACTATAGAATGGACAATGTCAGATGTAGATGGAGATCTACTGAACTGTTCAGTTTATGTTTCACCAGATGGACACCAATGGGAAGTCTTAGCTGATAATCTGATTAATGAAACATCATTCTTTTGGAACGTTACTGACGTTGAACCAGATTCTTATTATCTAAAAGTAGCAGTCTCAGATGGGAACGATTGGGTAGTAGATTCAACAGAAATAGAGTTAAATGTTAAGCAAGAACCACCAAGGTCACCCTTCGCATTCTGGATATTAGCGGTTATTATTGGATCATTAGGAACAGTTTTTCTTTTCTTCAACATACGAAAATCCAAAGCTGTAAGTAAAGCTTGGGGACCTGATCAAATCGAAGAAACAGAAACCGAAAAAAAAGATGAAAAGACATAAGCTCTTATTTTTCTTGTAGCAAATCTTTTAAGCATGGAGTGGATATGTTTAGTATTGTAGGATAGGTATCTAGGGGTTTAGTAGTGTATATCACGTTCAAGTATATTGTAGCTGTTACTCTTATTTTAGCAGGTATCCTTACCATTTACTGGGGTAGAAGAAGACTAAATCCCTTCTATGCTTCTTGGTCTGTTTTCCTAATTGCTTATGGTGTATTTGAAATAATTGAAGCTCTTGAATCTCAATTCTCTACAACACAGTTGTATAGGATTCTTCAAGTTACTCAAGCACTTGCACTGATAGCTTTGTTTGGTGCATGCATGGAACAATCAATGATTGTTCAGAAAAGAGCAAGTCGAATCATTGCTGGAAGCTTAGCATTTTTTGCATTGTATTTCATCGTTATTCCATTAGATCATACTATTGTTGAATTTAAGACATTAACAATCTCAATCTACAATGTAATATTGACTGATATCTACGGTTTTATTTATGGATTTTTTGTGTTTCTTAGTGCACTCCTTCTGATCAATGTCTTTATTCGATATATGAAACTAGGAGCAATTTCTCAAAATCGAAGAATCAAGATTAAAGCTTACATCACTTTACTATTAATAATTCTATTAATTGGATTTTCTGGACTAGTTGTAGTTCGAAGAAAATATTTAGAATTAGATATTGTAGCTTTTAACATCGTTGAGATAGTCTATTCATTTGTTGTGGTTTTTGTTGTATCCGTATATCAAAGTCAATCTATGTCTCATGGAATTCAAACAGTGTTAATCGTGGATAAAGAAGGAAATCCATTGCTAGGGTATTCACCTTTAGAAGGAAAAAGAATATCTTTTGAAGAAAAGATAATAGCAGCTTCTGGGTATCTAGCAGGTCTTTTTCATTTTATTCAAGACTATGTTGCGACAACAAGTGAAGAACATTTCAAAGAATTGAAAACTACTGCTTCTACTTTATCTTTCTATGCAGGTGATACAACTTTCATGATTGTTCAGACAAAAATAGCTAGCAAATTACTTGAAAAAACTGCATCTCAAATCATAAAAGATCTTGACAAATATCTGCAAAATTTCAAAGCTAATCAGCTTCCTACAGAAGAACAAGCTGAATACATTACAGGGCTTCTAAAGAAAAATTTCTCTCTAATTGCTTGATCTTTTAAGTTTTCATTAAATTTATATGCCCCTAATACTATTTTGGAATTGAATGTTTTCTGTTGTTGCTGTAGTAGGAACTAGACCTGAGATCATCAAAATGGCACCTATTATATTGGAAGCAGAGGATCGAGGTGTTAATTTAACTATCATACATACAGGGCAACACTACGATGATGAAATGTCATATAACATATTTTCGTCCCTTAGATTACGAGAACCAGATAAAAACCTTGGAATAAATTCCACTATACCTCATGAACAACTCAGTGAGATGATAGATAGAATAGGAGCTGAATTAATCACAATAAAACCTAGTATAGTCTTAGCTGTTGGAGATACAGCAAGCGTATTAGCTACTTGTTTAGCCAGTATTCAGAATAAAATCCCTTTTGGACATATAGAATCTGGGCTTAGGTCGTTTGATAATACAATGCCTGAAGAGATAAATCGAAGAATTGTTGATAGTATTTCTTCATTGCTTTTTGCTCCTTCTCAGCAAGCTGTTCTAAATTTACTTAATGAAGGATTGGATCCTGATAGAATCTTCTTAACTGGGAATCCTTTTGTGGATGCATTCAAAATTTATGCTCAAACCGCTTTGGAAAATCAAACTTTACAAGCTGATCAAATCCTTCAAGAAATAGAAGATGATTTTATTATTTGTACAATTCATAGAGATTTCAATGTTGAAGATGAAGAAAAGTTACATGAAATCGTTTTAGGATTGACAAAGTTCAAAGATATTCCAATCGTTTTCTTGCTTCATCCTAGAACAGCAAAGAAAATCGAAGAATATAATTTAGATGATGCTTTAAATCAAATCCAGAATCTTCGAGTTTTCAAACCAGTTGATTATCTATCTATGCTTAAACTCTTACTGAATGAGAGATGTAAATTGATTTTAACAGACTCTGGTGGATTACAAGAAGAAGCTGCTTTAGCAAACAAACCCTGTATAACAATACGTCCAAATACAGAAAGACCTGAAACTGTTGTAAGTGGTATCAATTTTCTTGTTGAAGCAGAATCGGATATGATAGTGAAGAAAATAAGAACCATACTATCCAAAGATAGTTTCGAGGAAAACTTCGAGATGTTTGCCGCTCCCTATGGTGATGGTTTTGCTGGTAAGAAAATTTTAGATTTGATTGAAAACAATCTCGATGTTCTTGACTTTGAATCCCCAAGATTATTTGACTATGGATCTAAGTCTTTTTTCCTTATCGAAATAAAAAGAAATACCAAGAAATCTATTGTTGAAGAGAAGTTTCATTGTCAGATTACAATGGCTTATGATGAGGTAGGTCAACCTATCCCTATCCCTGAAGAATTAAAAAAAGGATATAGAGTTAGAGTCACAATTAGATAATCTATATCGTAATATCTGTTAGTACTTTTATTAAAACTCTAATTGCAGCACTCATTGCTAGTAGCCAGAAACCTGTTAAAATTAGCTCAGATTTTATTTTATGTAGAAATCTAGGAACAATGTTTGCTGTAATTACTGTACCTATAGCCATACAGATTACTATATCCCACCTAATTACGCTATCAAGTGATCTTATTCCAACTGCAATCGGTGTAGCAAAAAGGATAGTGAAAGTTGAAGTTGCAGTCGCGATTGGTGCAGGAAGTCCTAGAGCCATAGTTAAGATTGGAACATAAATAACTCCTCCACCTAATCCTAGAGTTGCTCCAATGAATCCTCCTATTGAAGCTATAAATATGCCAGGAAGTAATTTAGCTTTGTACTTGAATGGAACTCCTCTTTTATCCTCAAATTCTCTATAAAGAACAGTTTGTTTCCACCAAGGTCTATTCTGCATTTCTTCATCGCATTCGATATCCATACATTCATCTTCAGTTAACAGACCTTTTATCCTCTTTCGTCGCTGAACAAAAATCATGATTATTTTATAAATCGCAATCGCAAGCATAGTGCAGGCAAAGATTATTTGAAAAATATCAATTTCGTAATCTTGACGTTTTAACCAGTTTGAAAAAATTCCTCCTGATGCAGCTCCAGGAATTGCATATATCATAAATGTAAAGGCAATTCGAAAATCAATTCGTCTTTCTCTAACATATGAAATTGAACCACTTAATGCAGTGAAAATGATTATTGCTAAAGATGTGGCAGTTGCAGTACTACCAGGATTCTCTCCAAGAAGGAAAGAGAAACCAATCAATAATATTGGCACGTTTAATAATCCCCCTCCAATCCCAAAAGTTGGAGAAACAGCTCCACTTACCAATCCAGCTCCAAATAAAGCAATATAGGTCCACCACTCAAAATCAGCAAATAGCACCATAATCAATCACTTTTGAATTACAAATCACAAAAACTAACTTGCTTTAAAACTTTTAACCTTCTTACAAACTTGCTGTATGAGAAATCATTTTAAGTAACAAATCTCTGTTTGTTCTTAATGAATGCCGAAAAAGAGGCAGGTATGGCAGAACATCTGCTTTCTTTAATTGAAAAGAAGAACATATGGGATATTGATATTATTTCTTCAATATTAGATATAGACCCAAATGCATTGGTTAGTTACGTAAAAACACTACCAATGGCGTATGGTATCTCAATTTCTGGTTCAAGACTTTCTATAACTTATGAATTAGTTAAAGATGTTAAAGAAGAAATTAAGTCAAGTTTCATTGACTGGTATCAGAGAACTGTACCAAACTCTTTTTCGCAAAAACAAACTGTCTCAACTGATGCTCAACAAGATAGTTATAAGAAACAAATACTTGAAGAAAAACGGGCAAGCATCAAAATTACTGTTTTTGGTGAAAATTATTTAGTTCAAAAAACAATTGATCAATATCTCTCAAGATCTGAAATACAATCCTCATATAGTTTTGCAGGTGGGTATGAACCAATTAATTTTGAGAAATTTATTGGTAATGATAAATTTGATTGCCAATTCTCTATAATCAACTCTAGTAGGGATTTACTTTCGATTTCACCTCTTCTATATGAATCTCCAGCTGGTTTTCTCTTTATTTTTAATCCCTTGGACCCTATGCAAATTGAGAAGATCAAGAACTTAAATAAGATTCTTGCTAACAAAAGAGAAGCAGATTTATTCATGACTTTCTTAGCCATTCTTCCCTTTGAAGGAGAACAAAAATTGGAAGAAATTACACAAATACTAACTAAGATGATAGAGGAAATAGAAGATATAGATAAATTCAAAGTTTCTTTTGCAATACTTTCAGAACCAGAACATATAGCTAGAAAAATTAATGATCTAATTCAGATTTCAAAACTGCTATCTGAAAAAGAATAATGGCTCATTCTGGACGGATACTTTCATCTTCAACTAGATGAGCGTATGCTCGGAACGAGATATTAATTTGAATAAATCCTATTATAAGCAATAGAATTGAAGCAGCAGCAGTAGCCATTCCTACTATATCAGTGATACCTTGGATATCTGGGTTGGTGACAAAGAAGCTAGCGAAAAAGATACAATGAGTTATGACCTGAAAGATGTACCCTGCTATTAGATATATCCCTGGATGTCTTATTACCACTTTTTTAAAGTATAATATAGACAACTGCTGTCTAACAAAGAAGAAACTTACTGCAAACGAGCATGCTGATAATATTAGAGTTATTGAACCAATATAGTATAAAGACAAACGAATAGGTAATCCTTCAGAATCAACACCAGCGGTAATTAGAAAAACTTGAGATAATACAAGTATAGCTGAACTAATGACCAAAGAATAGAATATAGTCTTTCCTTTTTCCCAGCTTATTAACTCATCAACTGAAAAAATTTGTGCTGCTCTGGCAAAACCTAGAATTCCTGCAATAATGGGAATAATTAACAATTGCTCAACTTTCATTCCTGGTAAACTTATTTTCAGAAAACCGAAAGATAGTATTCCCAAAATGACATAGAAAAAGACAATCAATAAGCCACTATTAGCAACTATTTTAGAATTCTGCAATCTATTAATTTTTTTCACCTTCTGTTTTCTCTTCCTCTGTTTTGTATGAAACCTGCTGTTTTGTTTCCTCTTCAGTATCAACAAATAGTTTCTCAGCACTCATCATCTTCATAGCAGAGCCTAATTGCATATAACCAATTATAGCCATGAAAGACGCTAACAAGAAGAAAAACAAGCCCAAATTGTAAATCCAATGTTGTACTGTTTCTAATTGAAGATAATCAGAATACCAGCTAACAATATATGGAACTAATAATAAAATAAACCCAACTGAAAGATAGAATTTTCCTTTCTGATTAACAATATTTTGTTTGAATAAATCATCTATTAGGAATTTAATGAAAGTATATCCTAAAGCTAAAAGAATTAGATAAGATAAAATGAGAGGAAGTCTGACGAATATCAGAGGAGAAAAGAACCACTCATCTCCACTAAAGACATAAGAAAGAATCAAGGTTGTTATATCTACAAAAGCTGCAGAAATAAGTACTATACTCGATGTTTTCCAAAATCTTAATCCTTCGACTTCAAGTCCCAATCGTAATAATCCTATAGAAAATAGAATCAGTGCACAATCATATGCTGCATCTACGATGTTAATAAGAGATGGGTATAGAGCCCCAAGGAGAGTGCTACCTATTACTTTACCCATCTGCAAGACAAGAAGAATCCATGCAGAATAAAAAAGATGTTTTGAGATATCTTCATCAATTCTCATTTGAATTACCTTTTGTTAAGATAAGGATTTGTTTCTCCGCAGTTACCACAGAAAACAGCATCGTCTTCAAGTTCTAATCCGCATTTTACACAAAACATTTTCTTCTTTAATAGTGGATCTGTTGTGATGTCTGCTTGCGAAGTTTCCATCTCTCCTTCTACAGCTGTAGGAGGTATTAATTGACCAGAATCTCCTGCACCTTGCCTATTCCCTCTTGGAAAACCAAAAGCAGATGTACGCATTCTTTGTCTCGCTTTTTCTAAGAGTTCTGGTGGTACTTTATCAAGAATGCTTAATGCTCTCCTCAGATACCAGAATCCTAATACAACAAGAACGATTCTTCCCATATCAAGAAAATTGAGCACATAATAATAAATCTCGTAACCAGCAATAATCTCCAATCCTTCTGCAGTCTCTACTAGTATCTGATCTAAAGGAATAATTGTTAATAATATGATTGAAACTAGGTTGAAAAGATATCCTAAAGGTAACGAAATTTGTCCTTTAAAGACATTACGTTTATCATTAAAAAATTGATCTAATACCCCCCGAAGAAGGAAGAAACCACCAATAAAACCTATTAAGGGTAATGTAGAAACACCTTGTATGACCAAGCTTGTAGTTGCAGAAACTGGAATAACTTGTAGATTAATTAAATCTCCAACAATAGCTAGAGGTAAACTAACACAAGAAGTCAAACCTACAATAATAGCAACATACAGAATTTTTATGTTTTGCTCATCCTTAAAAAATAAATAGAAACCATAGCTTAACCAAATCATTGCACTATAAGTTAATGAAGTGATGATTATGTTTACAATGAGTCTATTAGCAAATGAGAAGAATAGAACAAACATTCCAACCATCAACAGCAGAACAATCACTAGAGACGCGTTAGAAATGTGTTTCCGCGTTGTATCAGATATCATCTATTTTCATTCTTGATAAGATATATATAAATTTGCGGAGTTATGACACAAACAAAATATATTCATTTTATTTTTCGATTCAGAATGTTACTATTATTATTTAAGAAAACTTTCAAGAAAAAGTAAACTATATAAGTACTCCCAGAAATCAATCTTTAATGAGAATTTCGTCCTCCCTTTCACTACTAGCAAGTACAATTGGTTTCTTGAGCTTGCTGACACCTGTTACAAATTTGGAAGATTACGTAATCACATGGATAGATTTACATGAATCTCCACCATTATGGATCTTCGTTGCAGCTACTTTCATTGTGGCGGCTCAAGATATCCAATGGTTTGAAGGTATCGAATTTCTACGGAAATCGAACAACAAGATAATCAGAGCATTCCTAATCTTTGTAGCAATTGGTATGGCTTTTGCTTTAGAATTATCCACTCACGTGTTTTTAACTGATCAGATGTATTGGACTAGAAGCATCTTTTTCCTCTTACCTCAGAATCAATTTCTTACGAGTAAATTGATGATAGGTTATCATCTGATAAAATTATGTAGATTAATTCTGATATTTGCTTTTCTTGAAGCAATAGTAGAAAAAAGCCCCAAAAGACTAGAAATACATTGGGAAAAAGATTACCAAGAATCGCTCTATGAAAAACAGCCTTAAGGAAAACAGTTTTTAATTTACATCACATTGAGTATTTAGTTATCTTTAGATGTAGATAGATATGTCATCACCACTCTTCGTCCCATATATATCACTTTTAGCTTTAGATGAAACTGGGATGACATTAAGAAGTTCTATACCGATGCCTGATGTTTCAAAAGATGAAATAATAGGTATAGGAAATTTCTACAGTCCAGTTATAGGTGCAGCATCACCTCAATTGGAAGTCTATGGACCCCTCCCTATTCCTCATTTTGAAAAATATCATTTGTTAATAGTTTCATTCAGAAAGTATGATTCAGGACTACGAGACCCAAGATCGAAACTTGAGAATGATGTTGGTTTTTGTCAACTGCTCATTTTTTACAGCAAAGATTGCGATCAGAAGGTTAAATTTGGACATACTCAGATTTTTTCGACTATAGAAAATTTCCTGAAGAAATTTGAGGATGTTCAAGAAATCAGGGACACAAGTTTATTGGAATTGAGTGAGGGTTTAATTGAGAATGTTTTGCTGGATGAGCAAATAAAATCGAAGAGCATAGAGGATATTGTCAGAGATATTGCATCCAGATTCAATACAATTCAACAGATATCTCAATTACTGAATAGAAGAACAAAGATAGGTATTATCTCATCTGATGCTCTTTCTTACAATCTGATAATCCAAGCTCTTTTCCATTATCAGAATATAGATTTTATTTACCAGTTGGATAGGAATGAGTACATCACTAGAATAGACACTTATTTTATGAGAATAGTTTTAACTCTTCTATTTGATCTTGAACAAGTTGCTGGAAAGGAGTTCTTTAGAGAGATAGACTATTACATCTACTTAGCTTCATGTGAAGATGAAGAGAGTACCGAAAGGCATATCCAGAACATTGATGAATTAAGAGAAGATGCTCCTGGAGCTCAAGTCTATTTTGTTACTATTGAAAAAGCAGCAGATCTTACTTTAAAGATTAAAAAATACCTTTATACTGAAACAGAGAAAAGAAAGAAACTAAAATTAATGATTTCAGTAGGAGATAATTTCAGAACTCTTGATAATGCAATATACCTTATACTTAATGATATTCTTGAATTGCGAAATATTCTACTAAGTCAAGGGGCAAGCTAATAAATTATTACTTCAGTGGTTCCAAATCTGGAATAATACTACATATCTGAGCTTTTAATCCTACTCTACTTCCAACCACAGGTCCCATATAATTCACGAATGCTTTACTTATATTGATCTCATCCTCTATCTGTTTTTTTAGCTCATATGTTGTTTCTTCATCATTTGCATGAGTTAAGTAAAGAGTATGTGAAATCGTTTTGTCTGCATTTTCAACTATTTCTGAAACCATCCTTCTTTTAGCATTCTTTAAACTTATAACTTTGCACAAAGGAATTAACTCCCCTCCATTAGTAGTAACCATAGGTTTCATCCGACCTAGTGAAACAATGAACTCTGAGGCTCTACTAATTCTTCCCGATTTGACTAACATCTTCATGTTTTCCATGTAACCGACAAGAGCTATTTTCTTTCGTAGATCCTCCATAAAAGAATATACATCATCAAAATTGTATCCTTTGTTAAGTAAATCTCTGAATTTTATTGCAACCAAACCTTCTCCAGCTGATGCTTGCATTGAATCTAGAATTTGCACCTTATCAGGATAGTATTTCTTAGCTGCTACACAAGCTTGATTATGAGTATTTGAAAGCTTGCTTGATAATGTCACTACAACCATTTTATCATAACCATTCTGAAGAGAAACATCGAACACATCTTTCCATTGAGCTAGATTTGGAGATGAAGTTACGGGAAGATCGTAATCATCTATTCTTGCATAATAC
>JAEOTK010000311.1 GCA_016839875.1 Candidatus Heimdallarchaeota archaeon | reverse complement strand
GGAGGATATTTCTCAACTGTTGAAGATATGTCAAAATATATGTTAATACATCTAAACAATGGAGAATCTAATGGCGTGAGTATTCTCAATGCAACAACGTTAGAGCTTATGCATACAGAAATAGAAAATAACAAGTTTGCTTTAACTTGGAGAGTAAGACAAACTTTAGGTTCAAATAAACTTTATCAAGGACTTTCTGGGGGACCAGTTAATGGTTTTTATTCTGCTTGCTTCATAAGAAGTACATTAGCAGTAGTTTTACTTCTAAATCAAGGAACTTGGGATATACGTAAAGCTGATTATGAAAACATATATACTTATATCTTTGATTTCGCGCATAAACTACTTACTGAACCACCCTGTAAAACCAGTTTCCGTATCTTACCATTAATTGGATCTCTAGCAATAATTGCAATTGTTGTTCTTTATAAAAATAAAATGGTGATGAAAAAATGAATAAAAAGAAAATTCAATTGAGCATAGCTCTTTTCTCTATATTATTAATAATTTCTCCAGCTTTTGCTGACGATTGTACTTGGACTCCTTCTGATATTTATGGTGAAACTTTCGAGACAAATCTTCTTTCTCAAATGGCTAATATCCATGCTCCTTCTTTAGCTTTCAGTGTTCTGAATGGAACTGAGGTTTTCTATACCAAAGGTTTTGGAGAACAACCAGAAACAGATAATGCTTATCATCTTATGTCAGCATCGAAGATGTTTACAGCAACAGCTATCCTACAATTATACGAGCAAGGATTAATAGGTATGAATGACGATTTCAATGATTATCTACCTTATGAACTAGAGAATCCTTACTTTCCCTCTTCAAGAATTACAATCAGACATTTACTTTCTCATCGATCAAGTTTACAGGGTACAATTAGAGGACTTCTTGATTATTGGACATTAGTAGGAAATAACGTTCTCACTTTTCCTTCATGTATCTATGAGTTCTTTCATGAAAATGGATCATATTATTCTGCAGACAACTGGGAAAATTGGGAACCTGGAACCTCTTACGCATATTCTGATGTTGGGTTTGATATTCTGACTCTCATACTTGAAAACATCACGGAAACTCCTTTTGATACTTACGTTTCAGAAAATATTTTCACTCCTTTAGGGATGTCTAATACTAAACATAGTGTAGAAGATTATTCTCCAGGAAAATTAGTAACAGCTTATAATTGGAATGTTACCACTGAAACAAATGAAATTGTTCCTTATCTAAATAATACTCAAAATCCTGGAGGAGGAGGATATTTCTCAACTGTAGAAGATATGGCAAAATACATGTTAATGCATTTAAACAATGGAGAATCTAATGGTGTGAGTATTCTCAATGCAACAACAACAGAACTAATGCATACAGAAATAGGAACTAATCATTATGGTTTAGGTTGGCAAAAAGATATAACTTTTGGTTCAAGAAATGATTACCAAGGTCATTATGGTGGTCCACACTTTGGGTACTTCTCTGCAAACTTTATAAGACAATCATTGGGATTGGTTCTACTTCTCAATCAAGGATCATGGGATTTAGATTTTAGTGACTTTTCCGACATATGTGCTAACATCCTTAATTTAGCTCATATTTTGTTAAACCCTAAATGTCCAGAAGAAAGCAATCTTTACATCTTACCCGTGTTTGCAGCACTTGGACTGATGGTATATATAGTTATTAACAGAAAGAAGAAATGAACTTATTTCTTCTATACTTTTTCTTGAATATAATTTTTATATCAAATTATAAACTAAGTTAAATAGCAAAATAATCTATGAAGGAATTATAAATGGAGTCTTTTCACGAGAAAATGATAGAATATAAAAAACAGTTACAGAAAGGGGCTATCCAAGGAGCATATAGAGGATTAATGAACTATTTTAGCTCACTGAAATCGCATTTCAAAAAGAAATATCCTGAGTTTGATGTATCTGGAAGTACCTATTTTGGATATATGGATATGACATATTTCCCAATCTTTACCAAAGCACTAAAAACTCGCAAGCTGAAAATCGCTATTGTTTTCCTTCATAAGGAATTTCGTTTTGAAGCATGGCTATCTGCTGCTAACAAAACAGTTCAAAAAGAGTATTGGGAGTTTGTAAAGGAAAGTGGTTGGGATAAATATGAAATTCCAACAACACTAGATGGTGTAGATTCTATTATTGAATATATATTGGTTGACAATCCAGATTTTAGTAATCTTGATATTTTAACAAATCTGATTGAGATACGCACAATCGAATTCAAAGAGGATGTAGAGGATTTCTTATCTTAACAGAGTGTATTCTGTTAAAGGAATTCTCTATTTTTTCCAGAGAAAGAAATTTATAGTTTGAGGTATTCCTTCCTCTATCTCAAAGCGTGATTATATGAAGAAGATAATTATTAATTCTATACTGATCTTTCTGATTCTTTTTGCATCAAGTGGTTCAAAATTAACAACAAGTACAAGTAATCTTACCAACACAATATCTTTAGCTGAAGAACAAGATATTCCTTATTTTGAAAATGTTGTTCTGATTACATGGGATGGAACAAATGCAGAATGGTTCTCAAGACTTACAAACAATGGAACACTGGAATATTCGAAACGTATTCTAGACAGTGGATTTGAGAAACTTGTAAGGGTAACTAGTCAACAGACAAGCACAAATCCAGGTCTAGCTACTCTTGAAACTGGTTATAGTCCTGAGATTCATACTGTGGACGACAACTATTTCTCATCATTGACTACTAAGAAATCAGTTCCTAAGGGATTAACAACATTTGAAAGATTAAAGGCAAGTTTTGGTTCAGATATTCAAATTGCTGCTTTTTACCCTTGGGGAAATTCACAATTTGATTACACCTACTTAAATCTAAATCCAAATCATTGGGATCCAGTATTCTTTAATGTGGGTAGAGGTACTGACGTAGATTATTGGTTTGGGGCTGAAAATCTCTCATTTGTTCCAGGTGATCCCGAAACAAACGATGCAGTTATTTTCCCTTTTAATGAAGCCACCCAAAAATACCCCCATTACATTCTTAGAGATGAGTATATGGGAAACAAGGCAGCAGCGTGGCTAGCTAACAATACTGATGAAAGATTTTATTTGAGAGTGCATCTAACAGAAGTAGACCAAGTAGGAGGTTCAGATGGAGTAACCATAAAAGAATGGATTAATGAAGTTACACCAGAATATATGGAAGCTCTGGTTGTAGCGGATAGAGCTACGGGAGCAATTTATGACGTATTAGAATCTGCAGGCATTCTCAATAAAACACTGTTCATAATTGGAACTGATCATGGGATGCATTATAAATCTCATGGTGGAGAACCTTGGCCAGCACGAGATTGGGCTAGATCAGAAATGACTTTTCTTTTCAGTAATTCTTCAGTTCAGCACTCTCTTGGTGATATACCAATAACTCAAAAAAGTATTTCCCCAACAATTCTAGCATCAATGGGTGTTGACTTGTCTTCATTAAGCCCTGCATACGTTGGAGACGACAACACAGGGGTACCTATGTGGGAATATTCTGATACTGAAATCCCTACTATATACTCTGTAACATATCAAAGAGATGATGGTGAGCTAAAAGAACTCAAAGATGGATCAAGAACAGGAGATTTATTCAATATAACCATAAACATGCTTGAATGGTGCACAGATATTGAAGCAACACTTGCGATTGATGGAGTAGTTTTTGATGCTGATGTAACTGCTTCTGATTTGTGTAGATGGATAAATGTTGATACATCAGAAATGAGTGGTGGAGGAAAAACTTTCCTATTCACTATAACAGATACTTTCGGGAACACGGCAACGCTTGAAATTAACAGAGTAAAAGCAGCCCCATTATCACTGTGGATATCTATAACTGGTTTATTGGTATTGAGTTCAATTGTCTACATAAGAAAGAGGAGTAACTGAACTCCTTATTTCCTATATTTTTAAATCGGATTCAAATAAAAGAAATTCATCCATCGTGTTTTTCCTTAAATTTTCGAGTATAATTTATTAATGATAATATTCAAGTTATCCTATGCTTCAAAGAAAGAAATCACTGATCACTTTTGGTTTATCTTTTATAATAATAGTCGCCCTTCTTACCGATTCCATAGTCTCTGCTAATCTCATATCAGAAGAGAGTTTTGTAAATATACAAGAAACCTCAGATGTAAGCATCATACTTATGATAGGAGATGGGATGGGTTTTGGACAACTAGAACTTGGAAGATTAGTTGAATATGGAATTACAGATAATTTGACAATTGAAAAATTACCATACTACGCTTCTGTGCGAACTGCTGATGTTCTTAATCTTATAACAGATTCTGGTGCATCAGCTACAGCTATGGCTACAGGACATAAAACACGTGATGGATATCTTGGTATTGATGCAGCTGAGAATGAACTAGAGAATATTCTTGAAATTGCTCAAAAATTAGGTAAAAGCACCGGAATTGCAGTAACATCTCCAATCTTTAAACCTACTCCTGCAGCTTTTCTGGTACATGGAGATATTGAACATAAAATTGATGAGATAATGGATCAAATAATAGAATCGAATGTTGACATATTATTAGGTGGGGGAAGTGATTATCTTACAACAGAGAGGGTCAATACTCTTCTAAACTACAATTATAACATTACTTACACTCGTGAAGAATTTCTTACATTGAACTCTTCAAAACTTGTGGGTCTATTTGACGCAGGACAACTTCCTGAAGAGAGGTACAGGAATACCACTTTGGTACCTTCTTTAGTAGAGATGACAACAAAAGCTTTGGATGTTCTCTCAAAGGATGAAGACGGTTTCTTCTTGATGGTTGAGGGAAGTCAAATTGATTGGGGTAGCCATGAGAATGATGTAGTCTACACAGCTTTAGAGTTAATTGCATTTGATTATGCTGTCAAAGTAGCTTATGAATATGTTCAATCACATGAAAATACGATTCTAATTATTACAGCTGATCATGAGACAGGTGGATTGGATATTGTTAGTAATACTCTAGATAATATTCTTCCTATGGACTTGAGTACAGAGCAGGAAATCCTAAACAAAAGAATTGAACGTGCAAATGATATAGAAGTAACTTGGGAACAAGAGCGACACACTTCTAGACATGTACCACTGTTTATCGAAGCAGAATCTTTCAATGATATCGAAAAGGGAATATTAATTGAAAATACTGATATCTTCAACATCATGAACCAAACTTTTCATGGATTGCCAATCTCTATAACAGACATCACTCCCACAACACCTGAAGAGAGCTCACTG
>JAEOTK010000310.1 GCA_016839875.1 Candidatus Heimdallarchaeota archaeon | reverse complement strand
CTGAATCCACAAAATTCACTAATCTTGGTTGAGCAGGATTGTCAGTAAAACTAATAGCATCCATTAAGACAGAACCATTAAACGCAAATCCTCTCAACATAAACAACATCTCAAAGATTAATGTTTCTGGGGAAGAAGTTCCGTTATCATCTCCAAAACCGAATAATTCTGAAAGAGATGGCAGATTACTTAGTTGAGATACTTCATCCCAAGTATTCAATACATTGAACAATGGGTCAAATATTTCTGCTCCCGTACCATAATCATCCACAACTAAGAGACTTCCACCTCTGGCCAAGAATGTAACTAATGATATAGTATCAATCATGCTGTATTTGGATGCTGGACCCATTATCGCTAATACACCGGAACCATTTTGTCTATTTAGCACTGCAAGAGATGACATACCGTTGGTAATGCCTGTATACCCTTCACTTTCTAAGGTAAGCCTTAGATCTGATAAACCATCCCAGCTTTCATTATAGATGCTAAATTTAGTTCCAAAGCCACCTAACCCTACCATACCTAAGAATATAGGTATGATTATGATCATGAAGAGAATAAACATGGCAATTGAATATTTCGTGAAGGAAAATTCAATTTTAATCCTTTGTTTTGATTTTCTTTCTCTTCTTTGCTGGTTTTCTGGCTTGCTTTCCTGTTGGCTCAACTACTTCTACACCCTGTTCTCTTATTCCTCTAAAACATATATCTAATCTTTGGATTGCTTCTTGATAGTCATCATATGTTATCTCTGTATCTGTGTATCTAGCTATTTCAAAAGAGGTCAGATATTCATCCATTACTTCTGCTGAAATATTTGCTCGGTTTGCTACTGCAAAACCAAATTCTCTTCCTGTCTCGTATGGTGCTCTGTTCATATTCAAAAGCCCACCTGCTATGTTAGCAAGACCTCCAAATGAAGCTATTACAGCCCCCTTGTAATCTTGTCTTTGCTCGAAAATTCGAACATCTGCCATAACTGAAGTGAACATCTGATTCAAAGATTTTACTTGTTTCCTTCTCTTGAAGAATCCAACATTTTTACGACTCAAT
The DNA here is from genome assembly GCA_016839875.1 of Candidatus Heimdallarchaeota archaeon. The sequence goes on along the minus strand of JAEOTK010000310.1, from coordinate 6,489 downwards.
TTTCATTTCACCTACTTCTATTTTATCAACTATTTTCAATAGTGCACGCACGCCTGAATTGAAATCATTTTCAGTGATTTCTTCATATCCATATCGTGCTTTTTCGAAATAATCTAATAAAGTTTGTAAGAGCTCTCGCTCTATGCTTCCTTTTAATGCTAATAATCTTGAGAATTCCTTAGGAGTTTGACTCCTGTATCTTGGAAGTTCAAAGAACTCGCGCCCTATTCCTTCCACTACAGCCCACGTCTTTAGTAATCCTTCCTTATATCGTCCCTCTAAGCCATCTTTCTTAATATCTTCAATAATCTCCCTCAAATAATCTCTTAATCTTCTTCTGAAGGTTTGCTTCTTAGCATAAGTCTGTAATGTATGTCTATTAAACCATAGAAATAGCACCGCAATTAAACCTATTATTCCTCCAGCTATACCTCCAACAATCCCTCCTATATTACCTGTTATACCTCCAGGAGGACGTACTGGGGATATATTGAATACTGTTAATGTATCTGAAAGTGATGCTTGGTTTCCAGCAGTATCATTTGCAAGTACATTATAAATAAGAGAATAATTCCCATAATCATCTAATGGGTGTTCAGTAAGATCAAGTGTAACAAGATAATCATTTGTTGCTCCTTGTTTTGCCATTTCAAGTGTAAAAGTGACAAGATTATATGTAATTTCTAGAACTACTGTATCAACATCTGTATACAAATCAGAAACTGTTACTGTAAATTCCAATACTGTATCTGGTAATGCTATTGATCCATTGTAACTAACATCTAATCCTGAAATAGAAGGATTTACATCATCTAATGCTGAATATCTCCGAATTCCAGCGGAACGAGAATCAAGGATATTTGAATAAGGTGCTGCATTATCAAGTGCAACATAACCCCAAGAATAGTTGTAATTATAATCCAGATATAATTGATAAAACCACACATCATTTTCGGAGATATCTCCCGTGGTAACATTATTCATAGGGGTTATTAAGAAATCTACTTCAAGTTCTAATGTAGCTAAATTAGTTCTGTTAACATAAAGCCATACACCTGACATTCCACTTGAAACTGAAGTATCATTTATGTAGACGGTTATATTAATATAAAGATCCAATGGATCTGGGGAGCTTGTTACTGTTGGTACTTGTTCTTCTACTGGTGGTGCAAAATCTCCTACTTGATAAACATCGGATGTGCTAAATGTTTGCCAACCAAATGAACCATCATAAGCAGGAGCAACATTCCTTACTCCAGTCTGATCTACTCCATAACCTGCATAGTCTTTTACTTCAATATAGTATCCAACATAATATTGTGATTGTGCAAGTGTCATATTTATTGTTCCTTGGTAATTATCTCCTCCTATGTTGAAACAAACTACAAAACCACTTGTACTAGGAGAAGTATCTGGCTCATAAAGTTGATAATGTATTATTACTGATTGTACTCCTGTACCAACATCTGTAGCAACAATTGTGAAAGTTATATTGAAATAAGGATCATGTGGCAGAATTTCAGTGGGATCAGGATTAAGGCCTACAAGGGATATTACTGGAGCAGTATTATCTGGTCCATATATTGTAATAGTCTGAGTAATAGAAGGTGCGGGTGCATAAGCTCCACCAGTTGCATACAAAGTTAATCCTGTATATGCATGAGTACTAAGAAGTTGAGGAGTGTCCGTTAGAAGTAAATCTGCTTTGTCAAATAAAACATAATTTTGACCTGCTGTAATCGTAGTAGAATTTAACCTCCCAGCTAAAGAAATCGAAATAAGAGCACCAATTGGATTTCGTCCCCACTGATCAACAACTGATAGATTATAATAATTTCCTGCATTAAATAAATTCCAGAACGTTGTATTGGTTTCTGTCCAAGTAGACCCATCTAGAACATTACCTGAATTGGGATCTGTTAGTGTAAGTGAAAGAACAAAATACATGTTGAAAGAACTACTATTTACAGGACTACCTGGAACAGCATATCGATAACCTACTCCTGCTTTAGCAATTGCAGTTACATTTATTGTCTTAATTGAATCTTGTACCAGCCCTATTGGCAATGTATCATATGAATCCCAAACTCCTGTAACACCCGCTGTTCTAAGCATTGTGCCTAGACCCGGAAATTCCACATTGAAATCAGCTTGAGGAGCTGATCTCGAGAATTGATCCAAAACCTCAACTGTATAATCCACACTTTGTCCTTCCGTATAGAATCTTGAAGGATCATCTATTGTAATTATAATATCTGTGATATTTACTGCTAAGCTAGCATCTAAGGAATCAGGATTAATAGTTGACCCTGGAAATTCTGAAGATAAGGCTATGAATTGAATAGAGAAATCCAAAGTAATAGAAGAAACATTCGTATAAGGTAGAAATTTGGTAAAACCTATTGCTCCAGAAGCATTTGTAACCCTATATTCAATGCTGCTAAATGTTCCAATGGTGTAGGTAATTTGAATTGTCTTAGATGGCTGCAATCCCACTTCAGAGGAAAGATTCGCATAAATTTCAAAAGTGGAATCAAGAAAAATCTCTGTTGTTTTTGTTAACAAACCACCATCAACAAAAAAAGGGTTTACAATAACTTGCTCTTCCGTTTGGTTTGAGAAACTCAAATATAATAATTTATCAGTTTCGGGATTAGTTGGATTGTCTGTTGTGAAGAAATTGAGATTAAGAGGTGCCATGTTATAATAGGCTGTATACGTGACAGTTTGTTCTCCGGGGCCCGGAGCAAAATTAGAATATAAGTCCTCATTTGAAGCATCAAAACTGTTATTTGCACCATTCACATGATATCCTGCGACTGACCAATAAATAGTCAAATCATATTCGGTTCCTTGGGTAGTTACTACGGAATTATTATCAAAAAGAACTCTGGTAGTATAAGAATAACTAGCACTTGGATTTGTTACATCTTCATCTGCATCAAGTCTTAGTTGCCCATAAATCTTTACAACAACACTACCTGCAGTTCCATTTCCTCTCCCAAGAAGGGGATTACCATCAAACCAGGTGAATAGAGTAATATCACCAACTTTTGAAAAATATTCTGAAGTAAGGGTTGACGTATCAAAAGAAAATGAGAAGTTTCCTTCGTTATATGTAGGATAAAAACTATCTACGTGATATTGTGGATTACTATTATAATACGAAGGATTACCAATATATTGACTTTCTGTTATATTGTAAAATAGCATCACAGTTTCATCATTCCAGTATGAACCGACTGCGAATCCTTTTAGATTACCTTCAACAATAATTGTATCTCCTCGATAGAATATATCATCAGTTTGCGGATCAGTGATACTTCTCCTGATTTCTGAATCATCTTCATTTGAAGAGGTGAATCTTCTATAGGTTCTTAGTTCTTGATCAACTGGAGATTCTAAATTATCAAATTGAGTATCATCGATATCAGGTTGTCGATAGTCAATTTCGAAAGGAGTATAATAATCATGATTTGGTGCGAATTTTGGTAATTCGAATTCTTTTGGTAATATCAAACTATTATTTTTGGAATTCGAGTTATTTAATTGACCCTCAGGAGTTTCAATCTTATCTTCTAAAGGCAGAACATAAGCTGTTTGCATAATGAGTGAGGAAAAGATCACCAAAGCTAGCAAAATTTTATATCTTCTCTTCATTTTAACCACTCCATTCTAGCTTTCATTTTGACACTTTTTCTAGTAGCTAAACTATTGTTCTTTCTAATATTGTTAGGTAATTTTGATACTTCATAATCAGGTTCTATTGTGAGAAGGAGGTAAGGTGACTGAATATCACTACTATCATAAGTTGAAAATGATACAGCTTTTGTTTCTGAAGTCATTGAATAGTAACCCCCTGGTGCCTCAATTTTAATTTCTTCAGATGAGGCATTAAATTTACTTAAACTCATAAAAAATGCAATAACTGTAAAATTACCTGTATCAAGCTGGTATGCATCAACTACGAAAACATCATTATAGTAACCACTATCGTTTGTATATCCACTAGCTACAATCCTAACTTTAAATGGTGGTCCAGAAACGTTAGCTGGGAGTAAATAGTTTGTTTTTAATATATCGGGATCTGTACCAGAATAGGAGGAATATACAGAAGATGGAGCGATCCATATCTCCACATATTGATTTGGAAGAGGTGTTGTAGGACTACCTAACGCATAAAGTCTGAAAAGAACTTCCTCAAACATGTATGATCCATCATTAATCACATCGAGATGTGTGTCATTAATATCAACTGAAGAACGTGTATCATCAAAAACCAACATTATTGTACTCGTATAATTTTGACCAAAACGAGCTGCTACATAATAGGTTGTATCTAGTGAAAGAGATGCAAAATGATCCGTTCCAGAATTGAATGATAGTAACTGAGAATTCCCAAACGAATCGGTCAGGTCTGTGCCAATCTTAACATCCTCTAAATCAAGAGTGCCAAGTTCTAGTTGATCACGCTGAGCTTGATCCATAACATAATAACTTATATTTTTGTCTGCTAGTGGGATCGTATGAAGATCATCTTCATATAAAGTGACTGAAATCTCGTAAATAACACCTTTTTGAACTATATAATAATCCGCTTGGGCTGGTGGATTTTCAGGAACCGTTTCTAGACTCTGCGTAGTATTCAGAGTAACCGAAGAAAGATACCCCACTTCTGGAGCAACTAGAAAACCTTTACCATCAATTGCCGTTAGACTCACTTGAGCAACGATTACATATGATGTATTCGTAGGAAATGCAAAGTCAAACATCGTATAGTTAGTCGTGTGAAACTGTGCATAGAATATAGCTCTACCCACGGCATTCGTTCTCTGAGTGCCAATCAAAGAGGATAATGCTAGTAGTTGACCAGGATCAGTAGGGTAAAAAGTTTGATAATGAGACAGCAGAACAGATCTGTAGGTGACAATAGCTCCTTCTACAGGAAAACCATCACTAGTTACATCTGCTTGCAGAGTGTATGTTGTATTGAATTCTGTTAGATAAACATCTTCTCCACTAATTTCTTGTGATGTTAAAGCATCGAATCCTGGAGGACCTCCCATCATGTCGAAAGTAACATTATAACTACTATACAGTGAGTTTTCACAATAAATAAAATCTTGTAAAGGATGGGGCGGATCAGTCAAAGGATATGGTTTAGGACAGGGTGTTATTTGGAATTGACCCCAATAATATGTTAGGGTAGAGTCGTCCACGATAGGAAGCAAAACTTCAATCCATGGGAAAAGATGACCAAGTCTTAATGTTCTATTAAATGAGTCTCCATCTCCTAATGCGAACCCATATACAGGTCTTGTAGGTATACCACATAAGCGCAATGCCATTACTACTAAAGTTTGGAAAGCTGTTATGGCTTTATATTCTCCATCTACCAATCCTTCAGCTCTATCTCGACCTTGAAAACCAAGAGGACTTTCAGTGTAATTAATGGGCCCTTGTTCCTGAATAACCCTGTCTATTACATACTGAACTTGTCTATAGACACTATTTTCTAGAGCTGCCCCATCATCCCTTAATTCTATTGCATAATCATATGCATCAGGAGATAAGGTCATATAACCAGATGGAACATGAAGATAAGGACTATACATATTTTGTATAGGAGTTGTATAAAACAAACCTTCAGAAGCATTAACACAATTAGATGCAAAATAGCTTTTTACTGAAGCATTATTGTACACGAAATACGTCATGTATTCGAAAAATCCTTCAAAACTCATATTCAGTGCAGTGCTTTCCAATAAGAACTGATCCCGGTCATTAAATCGTACATCTGTTGTTCCATCTACTGATGATACGTTACCATTATAATCAACTAAATTATCGTCCCAATCGAGATCATCAAATATATGAGGTTCGAAGTTCAGATTACTCCAGGTTGATATAAGAGGACCTTGAATGAAATTTGTAAAAAGCCCTGAAGAAACATTTTGAGTGACTGTGAAATTCGAAACATCACTTGGTGCAATTGAATCAAAAGCTGGTCCATAATCTTCCGGTTGAAGAGCTGAAGTAACTGCATCGTTCGAAATAAACTCCCACGTGCTTGAATCATACTGATCTTTGATTTCCCACCTATAAAGATAATCCCCAAGTTGTCCTGAAGGAGAATATAATTCAGCATATACAGAATCTTGAAGAGATTGATTCAAATTGAGAGAATCGAGTAAATCCAAAAATCCATCGAGATAGAATGGTGCTGAACCTTGGAACAGACTATCAAACCAAGTTTGCCCTGCTAATTGCTCTCCAATTTCTCCAGGAGGTAAATCTCTGTACTTTCCTATCATATTGAAATATGGAGAGAAGAAAGATAGAATTAAGGTACCAATAGTGAGACCAACAAACATTATTCTCCAAATATTGTGGCGTGTATGGTACTTGAATAAAGTCAGAGGGAAGAAAACAATTAATGTTACAATTGTTAAAATAATCCTAATTAATTTCGGAGCAAATGAAACTCTG
>JAEOTK010000309.1 GCA_016839875.1 Candidatus Heimdallarchaeota archaeon | reverse complement strand
TCCAATCAGATTGAAGATCGAGAAACAATGAGAGAGTATCCTACAAGATGGATAGCTTTCAGAATTTTGGAAGGTGATAATTTAGTAAAGGAAGAACTTTCCAAAGAGTATGAATTAGAAGATATGGAAGCTAAAATTGCTCAGCTTGCTAAAGAAGAAAGATTTGATCCCGCAACAGAAATTTCCAAGAGAAAGTATGGTGCTTTACACCACATTGTTCATGATGCACTCCAAGGGTATGAAGATTTCAAAGAAACAAAAAGTGATAAACTTGACAAAGCTATTCTTCATAAAATCTGGGGATATCCAATATTAATAGCAATTTTTGCAGCTTTCTTCCTATTAACTTTCTATGCTTCATCTCCTATTATTGATGGAATAGATTGGGTAGTTGTACAATTTTCAACATGGGTAATGACATCCCTTGAGAGTGTCAACAGTCCTGCATTTCTTAATAGCTTATTAGTTGATGGAGTTATTGCAGGTATAGCAGCTATTCTTCTTTTTATTCCTATTATTCTGATATTCTATGCTCTTATAGCACTTCTAGAAGATTCTGGTTATCTTGCTCGTTCAGCATACTTGATGGATAGAGTTATGGGTAAGTTTGGAATGCAAGGATCAGCTTTTTTTAGTTTGATCATGGGATTTGGTTGTAACGTAGCTGGAATAATGGCCACTAGAACGATTAAGAATCAAAGAGAAAGAACTGCAATGATTATTGCGAATTCCTTTATTCCTTGTGCAGCTAGATTAGGTGTTATAGCTTTTATCACAGGTATATTCTTTCAACCTTGGTTAGCAGCTCTGATTATGCTTTCTTTATACGGAGTAAGTATCCTTCTGGTTTTACTTACAGGATTCCTTTTCAAGATATTTTACAAGAAGGAAGACACACTTCCACTGATTATGGAGTTACCTGAATATAGACGACCAAGAATAAGAAATGTTCTCCGCTTAACTTGGGAAAAAACAGGTGTTTTTCTTAAGAAGGCTGGTACATTCATCTTCTTAGCTTCAATATTAATTTGGTTTATCAGTAACATTCCTTTCGGTGTTGCTCCAGAATATACTATTGCTGGTTATATTGGTCGAGGATTATCTGTAATTACCAAACCTCTTTTTGGATTTGATTGGAAAATGGTTGTTCCTCTGTTGTTAGGAATACCAGCGAAAGAAGCTATCATCTCAGCTCTAAGTATACTTTACTCAGGAGGTGGAAGTGTAGTTACAGCATTAAAGGCAAGTTGGTCAATACCTCAAGCAATATCCTTCCTAGTATTTCAACTGACTTATGCACCTTGTTTCGCAACAATTGCTACTATAAAATCGGAAACAAGAAGCTGGAAAATGACAGCATTAGGCTTCTTCTACCCACAAATAGTTACATTTATCCTAACAGTAATAGTTTTTCAGATATTTTCAGCAATTATATAGGTGAATAGAATGACAAAAGAGCTAGATCTTACTGAACTTTCTTTCTGGAATAAAATTAGAAGACGAATAGCAAGATTCTTTTTATCTCAAGGAAGCTGTAGTGGATCCTGTAATGATTGCGCTGTTTGTCCTATTATTGATAAGGAAAAATATACTTTTGAAATAAAAAAAAGAGAGTAAAAAAGGAACTAGTGTTCAGTTTTACTTGTGAATTTGAAACTCTTAGCTCTGATCGGAGCAACTAAGCCAGATAATCCCATTCCGCCAACAGGCTGTTTGATTTCTTGTCCAATTTCTATATCTTTCATAAATCTAGGAATCTCATCTGTAAATCTCATGTTTTTAGCCGAACCGATGATTTCTCCATTTTCAATTATGAACAAACCATCTTTAGACATTCCAGTTATAGATCCAACTGGTGGGTTAACAAAGTTTGCATAATGAAGATTAGTTATTAGTAAACCTTTGTCAATTTCTGAAATCATTTTCTCCTTACTTTTAGAACCCTTTTTCATGTTCATAGCAAAAGGAATACAAATTGTTCCCATCATTGTCTGAAAGCCGCACCCATTTGGTTTAGCTCCCACCCTAGCTGCATCTAGTCTTGAATAGGAATAATTCTTAAGAACTCCATCTTCTATAACAGGATATTTCTGAGTAGCTAATCCTTCAGCATCTATTGGTCTTGCACTAAGAATATCAAGATTATGAGGATCGTTTTCAATTGTTAGTTTCTCATCAAATACTT
>JAEOTK010000308.1 GCA_016839875.1 Candidatus Heimdallarchaeota archaeon | reverse complement strand
TCTTTTAAGGAAAGTGAAGGAACAGCAGTGGTTCTAAAAATAGTCCAAGGTAATCCACTCTCTTGTATGATTTTTTCTGCTTCAGCTTTTGTCTTTGTATAAACATCAGAGGGATTAATCGGATGTTGAGCTGTTCGAGGAGGTAGATTAGGAGGTTGAGGGCCATAAATCGAAATCGAACTAGGAAAGATTATCTTAGGAAGTTTCTTCTGTTTTTTGGCTTCATCAAGAAGAATCTTTGTTCCTTCAACATTTATCCGAAAAGCAAGATCAGGTTTTTTCTCTGTCAAAGGAGGAACTATACCAGCTAAATGTATTATACAATCCTGTTTTTTTACTATTTTAGTGATAATAGCAGCATCTAGAATATTCCCAAAAACAGTTTTGAAATCATACGATTTGAGTAATTTTTTAGCGAGCTTCAGATTTTTATTTGTGAGTAAATCGAAACAGGTTACACAATGATTTGCTTTGGCTAAATACTTTAATGTACTGTGTCCTAGATTGCCAAACGCACCAGTTAGAAGAACATTCACACATAGAGTTAGAATATTATTAATTAAAGCTTTCTTAAAAGAAAGGAAAAAGAAAAAAGAAAGATTATTTCTTTCGTTTTGAAGAAGTACCTTTTGAGATACCACTTCTTGCCAATGAGTAAGTAAGAACTGCGACTATTATTTGTAAACCAAGAATCGCACCAGCCATTATGAGTATCTCTGTTAAGCTTAAAGATGCGAATAAACGAGGTTTTTCAATAATTTCTACATCCTCAACGTTTGAAATTCCTCCACTTCCGTATTCATTTGAAGCAAGGATTGCATAGTAATAAACACCAGTATCATTTACTGTATTGGTGAATGAAGTATCTGTAGTAGTTGTTAGAGGTTCCATACCTGAGATTGACCAGAAGAATGAAGTATCACGATAAATCGAATATTCTTCTGCACTATGAATTTTATTCCAATGTAGAGAGATATTGCCAATAGATGAAGGATTGGGCAGAATAGGAGAGAGAACAGGTATGGAAGGAGTACCTGCAAATTTGCGGTAGAATATATCAGGATCAAGACCTGCACTACCAAGGTTATCTTCTTCTGTCCAGACACAAGAAACGAAACCTTGTGAATCTAATGCCATTTCTGGAACATGTGAAAGGTCATTACTCTCAACTGTCACAACATCTGTCATAGACCACTGATTTGAATTTGGGTCCTTATACTTAAAGAAGACATCCTGATCCGGACCCGCACCTCCGTATTCAGTTGGATCATACCATGCAACGAAAATACACCCATTGTCGTCTACGATTAAATCTGGATGATTAGTATTAAATCGACTCTCACTTGAAACAACCTCAACATGACCCCAAGAATTAGAGGAGGTAAGGAGCTTCCTATAGAACAAATCCAGATTTATTCCAGAATCTAAGTAATCTGTATAATCACCCCACACGACATGAATATTATTATCTGAATCTAATGCAATTTGGGGGTCATAAGCATTTAAGGTACTAAAGGAATTAACGAGTTCAAGATCTGATAAGGATGAATCAAAAACATTCCATTTTCTATAGAAGATATCACCGTCAGTGTCAGCGGACAAAATGTCTGTGTAATCATACCAAACAAAATGAATATCACCAGTGAGAGAATCAGCAACGAATTGAGGTTTATAAGCACTCGCTATACTCTCTGTTGAGATCAATGTAATGGGGGCCCAAGTAGAAGCAGTATTGTTAAAGTATTTAATAAAAATGTCGTTATCCGTATCTGCACCAAGTATATCTGTTGGATCAGACCACGAAATATATACATTGTTGTTTAGATCAGCACAGATATCTACATCTTCATGTACAGTTAAAGTACTATCTGTTGAAATTACAGAAGTGATAGTCCATGAACCGCCAGCATTTTTCTTTTTATAAAAAACATCTCGATCAATATCTGAACCTAAATAATCAGTATAATCTGCCCAAGCAACATGTACATTATTCTCAGTATCCACTGCAATAACAGGATTATACGATGCTGCTGTGCTTTCTGAAGAAACTAACTCAAGAGAAGTCCAAGTTTCAGTTGCTGAGTTAAATGATTTATAAAATATATCGGCATCACTACCAGAGCTAAGTAAATCAGCAGTATTATCATACCATACAACATGTATGTTATCCTCTGAATCTATCGCAATTTTAGGGATATATGCATTACCTGTACTTGTTTCTGATACAACCTCATAATTTGACCAGAACCAAGAAGAATTTGCATTAGGAAAAATTTGATGAGTGTCATTATCGATTAAAGCTATCGGTTTAAAACAACAAGAGGTAACTAAGAATAAAGATATTAAAACAGTTAGAATTAATTTTCGGGATTTTTCTATTGTTTTCAAATTTAATTCACCAGCTGAATGGTTTCTCATTTGAGACTATAAATCTTATCTAAAGATGACATATGAACTAAAAAAAAGACCTGATTAATATAGACAATTTAGTTAAAATTCTAATTTTCTTACAAAAAAAAAGAAAAAATGAGATTATTTTTTACGTTTTGACGAACCTTTCTTTGCTTGAGATGAACTTCTTCCGAGAGAATAAGTAATAACGGAAACAATAATCTGCAGTCCTAGAACAACACCAGCCATTATAAGAATCTCTGCTAAGCTTAGAGACGCAAATAATTTAGTTTCAGACTCTTCTATAATTTCGATATATACAACATTTGATGGATTACTGCTTCCATATTCATTTCGAGCATAGATAACATAGTAATAAACACCAGTTTCGTTTATTAAATCTGTAAAAGAAGCCTCTGTTACAACAGCTAACGGATCAATTTCAGAGACAGACCAGATGTAAGACGTATCACGAAAGACAAGATAATCTACTGCACTGTATATTTCACTCCAATTCAGAGACACATTACCTTTTGAGGTAGGATTTGGGTAAATATTGGCTAATGTTGGAGTAGAAGGAGAGCCAGCAAACTTCTTGTAATATACATCTGGATCTGCATCATATTGGATTATGTCAGAATCGTCATGCCAGACACAGGATATATAACCAGAACTATCAACTGCTATATCCGGAGAAACTGCAATTTCATCGCTTCTGTCAGATAGAACATTGATTGATGACCATTTATTAGTGAATGAATCTTTAAATTTGAAGACGATATCAAAGTCTGTATCCACAACTAAATAATCAGTATAATCGTACCATGCAACAAAAACGAAATTATTCTTATCACAACATATAGATGAATGATAAGCTGTAGAAGTACTTTCTGCTGAAACTACTTCTTCTGTTGTCCAATAATTTAATGAAGAATCCAATTTCTTATAGATTACATCTCTATCTGAACCACTACCAGGATATGGTGTACTATCGTCCCAAAGAACATGTACATCTCCATTTTGAGATGAAAAAAGACAAGGATTACTTGAATCCATTAAACTTCCAGTACTCACTAATTCAAGATTTGAAAAAGATGAAGAGTAAATATTCCAGCTGCGATAGAAGATATCCCAATCACCATCGCTTTCAAGTAAAACTGCAGCATCTTCCCAAACAATATGAACTTCTCCAGAATTTGAATCAACTTTAATTTCTGAATCAGCACTTGGAACAGTGCTTTCAAAAGAAACTAATTGTGTTGTTAACCAAACTGAAGAGCTACTATTGTAGATTCTAAGAAAGATATCATTATCTGCATCAGCTCCTAGAATATCTGTAGGATCTGACCATGAGACATAGACATTTTCATTTACATCAGTATCAATTGTCAGATATTGAACGGATTGTGTGCTTTCAGTTGAAACAACTTCTGTAGTAGTCCATACTCCCGAAGCAGTCCTCTTCTTGTAGAACACATCTGCATCTATATCAGCACTGAGATAATCTGTAAAATCCTGCCAGATAACATGAACGTTTCCTAAGATATCAACGGCTATGTCAGGATAAAAAGAAGAACTAGTACTTTCTGTCGAAACCAATTCAAGAGGAGACCAAGTTTCAATCGAAGAATCATAAGATCTGTAAAAAATATCGATATCTGCACCAGATCCAAGTAAATTAGAAGTAGTATCGTACCATACTATGTGAACATTGTTTTCTAGATCAACTGCTATTCTGGGGAAATAAGCCCAATCTGTACTGGAATCAGATATTAATTCATAATCTGACCAAAACCAAGAATCATTAGCTTTCGGAAGAAAAATATTAGAGTTGTTATTAATCAAAGCAGTTGATTGAAAAAAACATGGTGTCGTTAGAGAAAAAAGCAAAATAATGATAAATATGAATTTAAAAAATTTCTTTATTGTTTTCAAATTTCTCCACCAATTTAAAAGATTCTCAATATAAACTATAAATCTTATCCTAAAAAATTTTAGAATCCCAAATGTGGATACTAGCAACGAGAAATAAGTTTTATCTAGAATAAATCGTATAAGAGAAGAAAAAAGAGGGATGTTATTTCTTACTTCTTGAGGATTTCCCTCTTGATTTTGCTGAATTTCTTCCTAAAGAGTAAGTGAGAGCAGAAACTATAATCTGCAGACCAAAAACAACTCCAGCCATTATGAGTATCTCATTTAAACTCAGGGATGCAAACAAACCTGTTTTAGAGACTTCAACTATCTCAACATGTTCTACATTAGATAAACCGCTAAAGCCATATTCATTCCGCGCATTAACAACATAGTAATAATCTCCTGTTTCATTTATTATATCGTTATACGAGATATCAGTGACAGTTGCAATAGGATCGAGATTAGAAATTGACCAGATATAAGAAGTATCTCTATAGATAAAATATTCATCAGCACTGTATATCTGATTCCAATCAAGAGTTATATTTCCAGTTGAAGAAGGATTTGGAATCACATTCGATAATATAGGGGGTGAAGGAGCACCTGCAAATCCTCTATGATAAATATCGAGATCTAAACCAACATCAGCTGAAACTAAATTAGATAAATCGTTCCAGACGCAATGAACATAACCATAGTTATCAACAGCTACATCTGGATAAAATGCTAAGTTATAACTTGCAGCAGATACTACATCAGTTACAGACCATTGATTTGAATATGAATCCCTATATTTGAAGAAGATATCCCACATAGACTCAGATCCTTGATAATCAGTCTGATCATGCCAAACAACAAATACAAAATCATTCTTATCCGTTCTCACAGATGGTTCATAGGAAAGACCTGTACTTTCCGTAGAAACAACTTCTGTTGTTGACCATAAATCAAGAGAAGAATCTAACATCCTATAATGTATATCCTGTTCTGAACCACTCGCATAAAGAGGAGTATCGTCATCCCAAACAACATGTACATCTCCATTTTGGGATAAACAAATATCTGGATTTCTAGCATATAGAGTGCTTTCCGTACTAACAATTTCAAGATCTGAAAATGATGATGTAAAGATATTCCAATTACGATAGAAAATATCAAAATCAACCCCACTTCCTAGTAAATCAGTATAATCCGACCAGACTATGTGAACTTCCCCAGAAATAGAGTCAACTTGAATTTCAGAATATTCAGAATCTTCTGTGCTCCCAAAAGATACTAATTGTATTGATTCCCAGAAAAATGATGAACTGTTGTATTTTTTCAGAAATATATCTTCATCAATATCAGCACCTAAGATATCAGTTTCATCTCCCCATGAGACGTATATATTTTCATTTAAATCTGTATCAATTGAGATTTCATCACATGTTGTTGTGCTTTCAGTTGAAACCAAGGTTGTTAGTGTCCATGACCCTCCAGCATTTTTCTTCTTGTAGAATACATCTTTATCCGTATCAGCACCATCGTAATCCGTATAGTCCTCCCAAGCTACATGAACATTACCAGAAATGTCAATAGCTAGTACTGGATCGATAGATGTATCAGTGCTTTCTGAGGATACTAATTCAATTGATGACCATAATTCACTTGATGAATCGTAAAATCTATAAAATATGTCTTGATCTCCTCCTGAGCTTAGCAAATCAAAAGATAAATCTGTCCAAACAATGTGAAGGTTATCATCTGAATCTATTGCAATTTTGGGTTTTGTAGCATCAGCTGTACTTGTTTCAGAAATAAAATCATAATCTGACCAAAACCAAGATTCGTTAACAACATTATAAATATCAATGGAGTTATCATTGTAATCATTTTCAGCGTACGATAATGTTAATCCTATTGAAATAATCATAAGGCAGAGAAGAAAAGTTAGAATGCTTGAATATAATTTTCTCATCTAATCACCAAAGTACACTTAATCATTAACCCCATAAAAATCTTATCTAAAAATGGGATGAATGGATTTCACACCTTTTAATCTATATATTGCTATTAAAAGAACAAAATGAGATAAAATAAGAGAAAAGAATAATTATTTTTTCCGTTTCGAAGAACTACCTTTTGAGGATCTACTTTTCACCAAAGAGTAGGTTAAGACAGAACCTATAATCTGTAAACCTAAAACAAATCCAGCAATAATAAGGATTTCAGTTAAATCTAATGAAGCGAATAATCCATCCTTGATAATCTCAACGTGTTCTACATTAGATATTCCACTTATTCCATATTCGTTTCTGGCATAAACGACATAATAGTAATCTCCAGTTTCATTCAGTATATCAACATAAGAAGAATCAGTGACTATAGCCAATAGTTCAATATCTGTAATGGAAAAGATATAAGATGTATCACGATAGATTAGATAATCCTCAGCACTGCAAACTGGTTTCCAATTCAGAGAAACATCACCTATAGTTGAAGGATTTGGAACAATATTCGCTAGTATTGGAGTAGAGGGAATACCTGCAAATCTTCTAAAATAAATATCCTGATCGCTATCTACTAAATAAACATCTGAAAAATCAGTCCAGACACAAGAAATAAAACCATAACTATCTAATGCAAAATCAGGTAAAGTTGCGTGATCATCACTTCGAGTAGAGACAACATCTGTCATTGTCCAAAGATTTGTGTTTGAGTCTTTATATTTTAGGAAGATATCCCATTGTGCACTTGAATCTTGATAATCAGTATAATCATTCCATACAACAAAGACGAAGTCATTCGTGTCAAGAGATATACGTGGATTGCTAGAGAAAGAAGTGCTCTCCGTTGAAACTGTTTCCACTGGTAACCAAGAATTGAGAGAACTATCATATTTTTTATAGAAAACATCTTTATCTGTACCACTTTCTAAATATTCTGTTTGATCCTCCCAGACAACATACAAATCACCGTTTTGAGATAAACCGATATCAGGATTAAGGGAATCCATAATACTTCCAGTGCTAACTAACTCAAGATCAGAAAACAATGAAGAGTAGATATTCCAATTTCGATAGAAGATATCACAATCAATATCACTACCATGTAGAGCATCAAACTCTTCCCAGATTATATGAACATCTCCGGAGTGAGAGTCAACGCTAATTTCAGCGTCAGTTGATGTATCAAAACTCCCAGAAGAAACTAGTTGCGTGGATAACCAAGATGAAGATGTACTATTATAGATTCTAAGAAAGATATCCTCATCAGCATCGGCTCCTAAGATGTCAGTTAAGTCTGACCACAAGACATACACATTTTCGTTAATGTCAGTATCAATTACAACATTCATGGATGTTAGTGTACTATCTGTTGAAACAACATCTGTAAGTGTCCATGAACCACCAGCATTTTTCTTCTTATAGAAGACATCCATATCTGTATCAGCACCAAGATAATCGGAGCTATCCGCCCAACTAACATGAACATTTCCTAAAGTATCGACTATTACATCAGGATGTGCAGAAGGACTAGCACTTTCAGAGGACACTAATTCAACAGAAGACCACGTTTCACTTGAAGAATCATAGTATCTGTAAAAGATGTCTGAATCTGATCCTGATCCAAGTAAATCGTTTGAAGAGTCATACCATACAACGTGAGCGTTATTATCAGCGTCTATAGCAATTTTTGTGGAATAAGCCCATCCTGTAGTTGTTTCCGTTATCATTTCATATTCTGACCAGACCCAAGAATCATATACTTCTGGAAGAATACCAAAAATTTCATTTTCAATGGAGGATATTGGATTAAAGCTACATGATAATATTAGTGAACAAGAAACCGAAAACGCAAGAATCATTTTAGTAATTTTTTCTCTTCTATTCAAATTAAATTCACCAGTTTTATAGATTCTCAACATAAACTATAAATCTTATCCACAAAAACGCATTAGATTACTATAGTCAACTGATAGTTGATAGAACTTATAAGTGTCCAAATTTAAATTCCTTTGCTCAATAATTCATTAATTGAAAAGAAGCAGAGATTGAGGAGATAAGGATGTCAAAAATTAAAGTTACAGTAATAAAGAAAATTAGTCCTGATCAGATATTTGATGAACAAATCAAACGTCCTTCAGGAGATGTAGTAAAGACGTGTACAGCATTTGAAGAGGGGGATGAATTTCTAATCGAAAATCTAAATAAACCTGAAAAATTCTGTGGATGGGCATGGAGAGACATCTATAAAGATTTATCAGTTTTGGATTTTGGTGGGGATTTCAGCTGGTCTGAACCAAACGTAGCGATTACATGTTGCACTGATGGTATGAGACCTGTTATTTTCAAGTTGGAAAGATTAGGAGAAGAAATCTGAATATCAAATAAACAAGAAAACAAAGATGGAGGTCCTTGAATGAACGAAAATGAGATAGAACAAATAAAAAAAGTTGCTGGTATCTTCTGCGAAGGGATAACTGAATGTGATTATAAGAAAATATTCAGTGTTTTTCATCCTGAAGCAAAATCAATTGTTCTGAATCAAAAAACAGAAGAATTTATCATAATCACAAGGGAACATTGGAAGGAGAATTTTGAAAGAGGTTCTTGTGATCCAGACATTGAATCCAGTTTTGAGATAGTTGATATTCAAACATATGGCACTCTAGGTTTTGCACATGTTAAAATTATTGATGAATTCGAAGATAAAACCATCCAATATACTGATTTTCTCTCCTTGGTTAAGAAGGGTAGTGAGTGGTTAATCATGAATAAAACAGGTCATGGAGAAATAATCACGGAAAAATAAATAATTGCTTTTTGGTGAAAAATATGTCTGAAAATGAAATTAATTTAATAAAAAAAACATTAGAAAACTATAGGGATTCTTTTCAAGAATGGAATATAGAAAAATTATCAATCGCATTTCATCCTGAAGCTATGACATATTGGTTCATCCCCGAAAGAGAGGGATTTCTTAAAGGATATTGCTATGGATGGATTAGATTGTTTTTGAGAAATCAAAAGGAAGATCCTGGAATTAATTTCATTGTTTTTTCTGAGGAAATAGATTATGAAGGAACAGCAGCTTATGTAAGGCTTAGATTCCTAGTAGAAGATCCTCAGGATCCAAGAGATACTACTGATTATTTGACTCTAATGAAATTTAAAGATGGTTGGAATATTATCCACAAATCAGGATTTACTAGAAGTATTTCAATTGAAGAACTGAGAAGTATCATTAAAGAGAAAAAAGAAACTGATAGAAATGATCCAGAAGAGGTAGAACAGATTGAGAGAGTTCTAGAAACCTATGCTAATGCTTTTCATGAGTTAGATAAAGAAAAGGTCGTTCAAGTCTTTCATAATGATATGAAAGTTAATAATCTAGATGTAGAAAATAACAAATTCAGAAATAAATTCAGATCTCTAGCTGATTGGGAAAAGGTAATTGATGATCATAAAAAGATGAATATATCTTTTAAGACTGAAGTTGAAAAAATCGACCAACTTGGAGCTTCTGCTGTAGCAAAAATGAGATGGTTTGCCTTTAGAGATGATGGAACATCGGAAACAGTTGATTACCTAACACTATTGAAAGTTGATGGAAATTGGTTGATAGTTAACAAAACATGTTACAGTCAATTTACACCAAAAGAAGTATAATCGTTTATGAGGTGGGGAAGATAACTGATAATAATTTAACAGAAATTCATAATATCAAGAAAGCTGTCCAGGATTTCTATAGTGGAATCTTTGAACACGATTATGATAAAATCTGTACTGTTTTTTACAAAGAAGGAAAATCCATGGGATACAACTCTAAAAGAAAACTGATTGGGATTGTTTCAAGAGATCATTGGAAAGAGAACTTTGAAAACAATCCAGTAAACCCAAATCACAGACATCATTTTGAGATAATAGATATAAAGTATTTTGAAACTGCAGCAACAGTTCAAATTGATATCTGGGAAGAGTTTGATGATGTTCGAAGGGAGTATAGAGATTTCCTTTCTCTACTTAAATTGGAAAGTAAGTGGCAAATTGTAAACAAGGTTTTTCACAATGAATCTAAACGCCTTGAAGAAGAAACTCAAATACAAAACGAGGAAGAAGAAATGAAGCATAAACAAACAGATGATATAGATCTGATAATTAAAACAGTTCAATACTACATTGATGCAGTAACTAACATTGAACTATTTAAAGTGAAAAAAGCTTGGCATACTAATGGCCAAAGAATTTTTGTTGATAAGAAAAACAATGAGATTGTTTTCTTAGAAAGCCCGGTAAAAGATGATGAAAAGAGAATCAAAGCAGCTCTCAAAAATACAAAACAAAGATGCTTGATAGAGGGTATAAACAGAACAGGTACATCGGCAACTGCAAAAATCAAATGGTTTGTTGAAAGTCCTGATTGGGTAGGAACGGAGATAAATTATTGATCACTTCTTAAAAGAAAAGATAAATGGGAGATTGTTGGAAAGATAGCACATAAGGATTAGAGATAGGCAATTTCCAATGCTTTCACTAATTCTACTGGTATTATTTTATCTTCTGCAAATTCCCAAAGGCTTGGAT
>JAEOTK010000307.1 GCA_016839875.1 Candidatus Heimdallarchaeota archaeon | reverse complement strand
TGAAGAATCTGGTGTTGACCCAGATTGGAAAGAAGTAGTGAAAGAAGAAAATCCAGACATTGTTGTTTTTGTAGAAACAGGTACTTGGGATGATGCTGCGGATACGTTACTCATTACCTACACTAATGAATTCAATGCTTAATTCACAGAAGAAGAACCTTATGTAAGTTATACAGCTCAAAGCGTTCCTTGGAGTACCAGTGGGGAAGCTATCATGAGCAGATACCCAGTTTTAGAATCCGTCCAGATACCTGTAGTACCTCTTGACGATGCAACCTTGTATGATGTTACTCATGATTTCATGTTTTGGAATGTTAACATCTCTGGTGTAGAGGTCTATATTATTGGAGCTCATCTAAAAGCTATGGAAGGAGCTGAGAATGAAGCTAGACGAGAATTAGAAACGGAAGGAATCATCAACTATATGGATGGTTTAGGGAATCACCCTATCCTCTACATGGGAGATTTGAACTCCTTCTCACCAGAAGACACAGGACCATTAACACCTCCAAATGACAACCTAGGTTATGGACCATTAACAATGATGCTAAAACCAGATGATCCTACCTATGGACAATATTCATCAGATGTTCACACTTTCTTTGATGTTTATAGAACTCTTAAACCTACAACCCCAGGTTACACTTATCCATCCTATAGCTCAAGAATCGATTTCATTATTGCCAATCAATTCTTTGCTGACTATCTACTTAACACAACTGTTGGGGATACAGCTTCAGCAGATATAGCATCTGATCATTATAGTGTTGATTTCTTCTTTGATGCATATTCCTTAGTAAATGAGCTTGATATTGGAGCTCCTGCAGAGGTCCAGAATCTGGATGCAAATGCAGTAAGTTCAACTCAAATCAATCTATCTTGGGATGCAATTGCAGCAACTGATTTAGATTATTACAAGGTCTATAGAGATGAAGTAAACATTGCTAATACTACAAATATTCATTATTCAGACACTGGATTGACACCAAATACATGGTATGATTACGAAGTAACAGCTGTAGATACAAGTGGAAATGAAGGAATACTTTCAGACACAGTTTCAATTAAAACTCTTGATACAATACCAGAACTACCTCCGATAGCTATCAGTTTCATAATCCTAGTTGCAGTATCTGGATGTGGAATTGTAATTATTACTTTGAAAAAACGAAGAAGTACATAATTATACTTTCCTCCTTTTTACTCAATTTTCTACTTGAATTATTGTTGAAAATGCTATTCAAAAATAAAGAGAAGATTTTTGTCGGAACTCCATTCATTCTAACAGGTGTCAATGTCGATTTCTTTGCTTAAACTAGGTTTTGGATTATTTCTACGAAAAATATATATTGAGCTAGAAAACCTTAGCTTGCCATGAAAAAATCAAAATTACTAGTAATGACAATGCTCCTCATGCTATTTGGTTATTTTGCAATACCTCCTGCACAAGCAGCTCTTGCTGGAAATAATATTATAATTACTGAGGTATTATATGATACACCAGGTACTGATGGAGATGAAGAATGGTTCGAATTGTTCAATCCAACACCTGCAGACATCAATGTGACAAATTGGAAAGTAAGCGATAACTATGCTAACTATACTTTACCTAATGCTACTGTAGTTTCTGGTGGTTACCTTACTGTAGCAAAACTTACAGCAGGTTTCAATGCCCTCTACGGTTATGATCCTGATATAGACGGATTAGATCTCTTCTTTGGAAACTCGGGTGATCAGTGCGTATTATATGATGCTGATAATAACACAATAGACCTCGTTGCATGGGAAGATTACCTTCCAGGTTGGGATGTATCAGCAGTACATACTTCTATTAGAAGAGTAAATGAAACTGACACAGATACAGTTGGTGATTGGGAAGATAGTGCTACAATAGGCGATCCAGGTTTTGGAACTTATGTGGTTATAATTCCAGAATTCACTAAATCGACTATAGGTATAATCTTTCTGCTTTTCGGTATTCTAACATTTGTTGGATTAAGCTATAGGAAAAAGAAATAAGAAATTCTATTTCCTTAATTCTTTTTTTTTTCTGATACTGTCTTTTTTTCTGTTTAGGTATTCTTACAGTTTTGAATAAGGTTTATGAAAAATTAGTAATTGTAAAACAAAATAATTACAATTGCAACTGAAACATAATTATTCCTCCATGATATATAATTACTTGATTCCAATTCTTTGTTCTTTTCAATATAGCTATTGGAAATTTTCAAATAGTTTTCTCTTCCAAAACTTTTAGTATTCCTATTTACAGTTACTGATTGGCAGTAAGGATATATAATCCTTAGAGCTTTATCAATGTTGAAAAATAAGGTTTAGTTGATAACAAATGTTTAACGGAGAAAAACATAATCAAAACGATTTCGCTGAAATAGTCTCTATTCAACAAACTTTATTTCGCAACCTTAAAAGCAATCATAGATTTTATGTAATCTTTGCTTTT
>JAEOTK010000306.1 GCA_016839875.1 Candidatus Heimdallarchaeota archaeon | reverse complement strand
TATCAATTTTTGTTCTTCTTTCAAAACGATTGCTAGAAAGTCATCTTCCTTAGAAAACGATTCTGCTATTCCTTTATATTCCTCTGGATCATTAGGCCAAGGTCCTTCGTCATATTTCGCATATTCCGATTTTTCGTAAGTTATACCAAGCTCTGCAAGATCTTGCCAATCATCTGATGAGAAATTGCGGATTTTTAGTCTTGCGGTTTCTAAATTGATCATTATGGTACTCCTACTAATTTATTTTACCAAAAAAGGCAAATCAATAATTAAAGCGTCTTCTGGACAATCTTCTTCGCATACTTTGCAATACCAACATTCTTTATACTTTTGGTATGGAAATCCTTCATCATTCAATCTAATTATATCCATTGGACAACGATCTACACATTCTCCACAACTTGTGCAAAGCTTAACATCTACAATCAATGGCATTATTTCTTTCCTCCGTCGTCAATTGGAACCAGTAACGTTTGTACTTCTCCTGATTTTATACCTCTTTCAAGCACAACGTGTTTTAACCAATTCTCATCATCTTTATTTGGAAAGTCAGTTCTATAGTGGAACCAGCCCCATCTACTCTCTTCTCGAGCGAGAGATGCGTTTACTGAGAGTTCTGCGCAATCTAGTATAAACTGTATTTCTTCATATTTACTTAGTTCATGATAATCCGTAACTAGTATATTTTTCAATTCCTCTCTGAATCTTGGAAGCCACCACAAGAATCGATTCAGTTTAGTTTTGTTCTTCGGTGGAACAGCATAGTCGCTAATTGTGCGTCTAACTTTGTATTCGAAATCTTGAACAGATATTGAACCATTTTTGTTGTTATTCATAATACTTAGAAGTCGTTTTTCCTCATTCTTTATCAAATCTTGATCAACAACTCTATGATTCTTATTATTAACAAATTTTACAGCTTCTTCAGCAGCTACTTCACCGAAGACAAATGCTCCGGTCAAATGCTGTAACGGGACACAGGCAACATCTCCAGCTGCATAGAGTCCTTTGAGAGAAGTCTCTGCTTTCTCATTAACTACAATACCAGTTAATCCATGACCTCCACAAAGCTGATACTCGGTTTCACCTAATTCGATAAGACTTTCTCTAAAATCAACCCCCCTGTTTTCCCAGAATTTCTTCTGAATCGGTCGTTCTGTTGTGAATAGTATCCTTTCGATTTCTTGTATTCGTTTTTCAGGAAGATGACTCATTTTTATGAAAATAGGACCTCTACCTTCTCGTAGTTCTTTCAACATAGTATTAGTAGAAAGGTATTCCAGCTCTATTGTTTCTCCAAAAGCATTAACAACTTCTGCTCCGCGAGTCAGGGTGATGTATAGTAATGGACAGTTAAGATCTTTGATAAGTGGAGAACAGTTAGTATATTCAAATCCAGTTAATTTAGCTCCAGCTCGATATGCTAAAGAATAACCATCGCCAGCGTTTCCTGGATAGTCAAATGTTCCATAGAGATACCCTGAATTTGGTAGAGAAAATCTGGCACAACCACCATTTGCTAGAATCGTTGCTTTTGCTTTGCAAACCACAAATTCTCCTGTTCTGATGTTGAATCCCATAGCTCCATGTATTTGATTCTCAATCTCCAGAAGACTAGTTACAATTGTTCTATTTATTACTCGTACACCTGCTTCTTTTACTTTCTCAGCTAGTACAAGTTTTAACTCTGGTGAATCCATTTCCAATAGAAATTTTCCTTTCGCATGAACTTGCAGTGAGATGTATTCATCGTCTTCATCTTTCGGGAATCGAATACCCCAATTCTCAAGACGTTTCAATATTGAGAAACTCCTCTCAGCCAAAACATAGCTAGATTTGTAATCCAAAATTCCTTCAGTTGCTATACGTGCAGAATTAATATAAAACTCAGGAGTAGAAATGCCCGGTTGCACAACAATGTTTAGCGCATCCATACCCATGGCTATAGAACCACTTCGATTTATTTCACCTTTTTCGATAACCGTTACATCAATATCTGGATTTTGTTCTTTAGCAACAATAGCTGCCATAGTACCAGCGCTACCACCACCAATAACAAGAATATCTGTCTCAATATTCATTTTCATATTCAACTAGCAGTAAATCTTTGAGCTATTCTTCTTAAACTCATTCAAAAGATTTTGCCAAGTTTATAAAGATCAAAAAAAAAGAAAAAGGGGCCTTTAAATTAAAGCCAAATTTCATACTTCATGCATAACTAAGATTATTCACCTTTTACGCCTTTGGTGATGCGGTCACCAATATCCTTATCGATGTTGCTCCAGTATTCGAAAGCACGTTGAAGCACGGGTTCAGAAACACCTTTCAAAGCTCCCACAACATTGGAAACTAACACAGCGCGCTGAGCATCGTTCATAACCTTGCGAATCAATGTACCAGCTTGGATGAAATCATCATCATCTTTACGCTTAGTATAGGCTGCGCGGACGAACTCACCGCTAGCATTCCAGCCTACCTCAGGATATCGTTTAGAATCAGCCTCAGGACCTCCTTTTGTGTTAGGTGCATAGACTGGATCGGAGACGTTCTCAACCCGCATTGCTCCACCTTTGCTATAGCTGTGCACCGGTGCTTTAGGCTTATTGACAGGAATCTGCTTGTAGTTGACTCCCAAACGAGCTCTGTGGGCATCAGCGTAGGAAATCAAGCGAGCAAGTAGCATCTTGTCTGGACTTGGACCCATCCCGGGGGGAAGACTGTTTGGTTCGAATGCAGCTTGTTCAATCTCAGTATGAAAATCGCTGGGATTTCGATTTAATACTAGTTGTCCCACTTCGTGCAACGGATAGTCTGCATGGGGCCACACCTTGGTCAGATCGAAGGGATTAAACCGGTAAGTTTCAGCTTCTTCGAATGGCATTATTTGGACTTTCAGGGTCCAGCTGGGGCAATCTCCTTGCTTTATCGCTTCGAATAAATCGCGACGGTGGTAGTCAGCATCAGTACCAGCAATCTTGTCTGCTTCTTCCTGGGTTAGGTTTTCAATTCCCTGGTTTGTCTTGAAGTGAAACTTCACCCAGAAGCGTTCTTTTTTGTCATTGTACCACATAAATGTGTGGCTCGAGTAGCCATTCATATGCCTATAACTTCTAGGGACTCCACGATCACTCATCAAGATGGTGACTTGATGAGCTGTCTCAGGTGAAAGTGTCCAGAAATCCCATTGCATATCGCTATCTCGCAAACCACTGTCTGCGCGGCGTTTTTGAGAGTGGATGAAGTGCTGGAACTTCATGGGATCGCGTATGAAAAACACAGGGGTATTGTTTCCTACCATGTCATAATTTCCTTCAGTAGTGTAAAACTTCACTGCAAAGCCACGTACATCTCGCCAGGTATCGGGACTGCCACTCTCACCGGCTACAGTTGAGAACCTAAGCAAAACGTCTGTCTTCGTACCTGGTTGGAACATGACTGCTTTTGTATAAGCACTGACATCTTTGGTTACCTCAAAGTAACCAAAAGCTCCGGAACCTTTTGCGTGGGGCTGGCGATCTGGAATCATCTCTCTGTTAAAGTTAGCCATCTGCTCCATCAGATAGTGGTCATGTAGCAGAATTGGACCATCAGGTCCCACTGTAAGAGAAAACTCATCGCTAGCTACCGGGATTCCGGCATCTGTTGTTGTTGGTTTTTTTTCTTTTTTTCCTTCCATTTTGATAACCTTCTTCAACAATATTTAAATAAATGATAATCATTATTTGTTAATAATCAGTACTATTTAAGCATTTTCGAAAAATGGTTAATTAGATAAAACTAAAATATCTAAGGTAAAAAAATCACTGGGGTTACTTTATGAATAAAATAACAGAAGAAGAAATAATTGCGTTACTTAAAGAGAACCTCTTCAAGGTAACTCCACAAAGATTAGAAATATGCAAGATTGTTCTCGAATCCCAAGATCATCCTTCTGCCGAAAAAATCTTTACGGATATCAGAAAAAAACATCCAACAATTAGCTTGGCAACAGTATATAAGACGCTTGGATTATTAGAAGAAATCGGATTAATCAATGAATTGCAATTCAACGATACTCATACTAGATATGATCCAAAAACTTCCTTGCACATCAATATTATCTGTCCTAAATGTTTGAATATTAAAGATTATGAATCAGATACTCTCAAAAAATCATGGCAGACTATTATTTCAGATATTGAGGGAGAAATTGAAGGTCAAAGAATAGATTTGTACAAAATATGCAAAAACTGTAAAAAATAAGATTCTAAGAATCAACTTATTCTTTAATGTAAAAATGATTCTTCTTGAAAGTATATTGGTCTTAAGTATGTAATGCAAAATGCGATTAAATATCTAGTTCAAAATCTTTTACTGAACTATAATATTTCTTGCTTCAATGTTAGTTTAAAGACCAGAACTGTAAGAGTAAGAAAATCTTTTACTAAGTAAGCTATAACATTTGACCAATTACTTTTTATGGGACTTATTTCATTATATAGTTGAATTCAAACAGAGGTCTAAAATTCTGTTTTGAAGAAAAAATGAGGAATTAAAATGAAAAAATTAAAACAAAGTATAGCAATTGCTATAACAATAATTTTGTGTTTCTCCTTAAGCCAATCGGCTTTCAATGGATTAATCAAAGCATCATCACAAGATGTTAATTCATTCGAAATTGAGGAAGAACCAATAAGAAAAGCTCCGGGTGGGGTTCTTATAGATTTTGATGATCTACCTAGTGGTTCAGCGATCACAACTCATTATGATGATGTAACATTCACTGCTGCATATCAGGTTTTAGATACAACTGCAAGCCCATACTACCCTCCTTTCTCTTCGCCTAACATAGCTTATACAAACGATGAAAATAACAATATTACTTTTGATAATCATGTTTCTTATGTAAGTCTCTACGTATGTACAGTTTGGGATTATAATATAGAAGTTGTAGCTTATACAACTACAGATCTGGTTATTGATAGTGTGGCTGTAGGAGTAAATGTAACAAATCAATTTATAGAAATTGATGTTCCTTCTGGTATTATACACAGGATATCATTAATTGGTGATACAGGTTTCGTTAATTATATTTCAATTGATAATTTATTCTATTACGAATATGAACCTACAACTCACACTACAATCACTTTTGATGATTTCGAGGTAGGATACTTTGAAGATTCATATCCTGGTCTAGTCTTCTCTCCAGGTTATCAAACAATAGATACTAGTGCGAGTTCTACTTATCCTCCACATTCTGGTGATATGGTATCATATAGTAATGAATTGAATAATTGGTTTATATTCGAAATACCAATTCAGAAGGTGGGATTCTTTGTTTCATCTGCTGGAACCGGATACGAAATTGTTTTTACTGCATATGATGAACAAAATATGATAATAGAAGAGATATTAATCTTAGAAAATACAGTAAATCAATATCTTGAGTTTGAATCTCCCTTTGGACGAGTATATAATATCTCAGTGAGCGGAAATCCAGGCTTTTCAGGTCATTGGAGTGTTGATACTTTAAGTTACGATGCATTAGAAGCACCTGCACCAAATCTGATAGATTTTGATGATTTATCTGGTGGTACTCCTGTTGGTAGTAATTATGCGGGAATAACATTCACACCTGGTTTTGTGACTTGGGCTGCAAGTCCAACTGGTGCATATCCTCCACATTCTGGAGTCAATAATATTTACTCCCATGAATTAATGCCAAACATCACATTTTCCTTCCCAGTTGAATTTGTATCATTCTTTATATGTGTAAGCGGAGTTCGCAATATACAAGTACATGCATATGGGGAAAGTGGAATTTTACTTCAAAAAGTAGATGTTTCAAATAGTGTGAAGAACCAATACATAGTTCTCAGATCACTTCTTGGAATGATTCACCGGATAACTCTAGTTGGAGATACTGGATTCGAATCATTCTGGACTATGGACGATCTTAGTTACATTGAGTATATTCCTGGTGAAAATCAGTTACTTACGTTTGATGAACTTGCCACAGGTACCTATTTAGGAGGTCTTTATGGAGATGTATTCTTTACAGCAGGTTATCAAGCTATGAACACATCCACAAATATTTATCATCCCCCACATACAGGTGATAACGTCATATTTTCAGATCAAGCAAATGGAAATATCACTTTTGTCAATCCGATATCTTATGTGAGTTTCTATGCAAATGCGTATTCCGATTACAATGTATTTGTGTATGTATACAATGAAGCTGATGTTCTGATACAAACATTCGAAATTACACCTGATTCATTGAACCTATTTGTGGAACTCTATTCAGTTGGAGGTTTCATTAGTAAAATATCAATTATTGGTGATTCTGGGTACGAAAACTACGTGTCTATTGATACTTTATATTTCGAGGAATATAAGGAAACTTTCGAATTTCTACTAGATTTCGAAGATGGTCCAACATTTCTTGAAGACGCATATCCACACGTTATTTTCTCAGCGGGTATCCAACCATGGAATTCAATAGGGAGTCCATTTTATCCACCTAACTCAGGAAAAAATGTAGCTTACGGATTTGACTTACCACCGATAATAACCTTTACTATACCAATAATGTATACCAGTTTCTTGATTAGCACTCCTACAGATTATAGTTTTGAGGTTCTAGCTTTTGCAGCTGATGATACACTATTATTCAAAACTAGCGTGGAACCAGATTCAATTGATAAACTAATAGAAATTTATTCAGAAGATTCAAGAATAAATGAAATAAGATTCAATGGAACAGCTGGTTATAATACTCATTGGACAATTGATAATTTGTACTATGCAGCAAATATGTTCACGTATGATTTAGATGGGGATGGACTTTCGTACCATGATGAAATACTTATAGGAACTGATCCCTTTGACCCAGATTCAGATGGGGATGGATATTCGGATGGTGAGGAAGTAAGTGAAGGTACTGATCCTTTGAATCCATTAGATTATCCAATAGCAGTTCCTGAATATGGCTACATATCATTAAGTCTGTTTTTGCCATTTCTACTAGCTTTAGGACTTATTGTTCTAAGAAGAAGAAAGTAAACTAAAACTTTCATTTTTTTCTTTTTTTAACTTAAATCAATTATCAATTATCACTTTTTCACATTCATCTTTCTTTAAATATTTACAAAGTATAGATACTAGCGCCTATGAAGCTAACTTGTCAGGTCGATGAATTAAAGAAAGATCTGAAAACATTTAATATATTTCACGAGAATAAAGATTATTGACATCTGAAATCTCCGAAAAAAATTCGAAAGATACATTACCTGCTGAAACTGCAGAATCAACAAAAATACCTAGAAGATTAGTAACCCTTGATTTTCTCAGAGGTGTTGCTATTTTTGGTATGACTCTTTTTCATATTCTTTTCCATTTGTACGATGTTGAAGGTTTTATGACAAATCCTGAAGATATTCTGAATTTCCCTGTTGTTGTCTTAATTATTATAGGATTATTTGCTTATCTTGGTTCTTGGTATGGGTTCTTTTTGTTTATCTCTTCGATAGTAAATTCTTATGTTTTCACAAGAAAAACAAGAACGAATATAGATCCTTTTAAGCTTCTTATCAAGCAAATTACTTCAGGAATAATTCTGATTATTCTTGCTTACTTCATAGAAGGTATAATTGGGTATTTTGGTGATTTAGGTTATTCTATCACCAAACTTGAATGGACGAATTTTAGATATTTTCGAATTGAATCTCTCTGGATTCAAACCTTACAGATCATTGGTTTTAGTCTGATTATTAACGGCTTACTACTTTACTTTTTATTACGAAATAGTGGCTATAAGAAAGTGTTAAGAAACATCGTTGTTTTTGCTTTTCTGATTTTGCTTATTCTTATCTTTACACCGTTCATTTCTATCTGGATATCTAATTCCAATTGGTTATATCCACCAACAGAGATAGGTTGGCCAGATATAGGTTTTGTTTATAATAATAGATCAGTTAAAACTTGGTTTTTAACTATCATAAATGGTCCCAAACAGCCACTTTTCCCATATTTAGCAACATCTTTCATGGGGGGTCTCATTGGAATGGTTCTAGCAAATCCAAAACCTATCAAAAGAATACTCCTTTGGTTTAGTCTTGCTGGTGTTCTCATGATTGCTATAGGAGTGATTCTGATTGTTGTAGGATTACCATTTACTTTCCTTGAACAACCACCTGCTATTACAACCTATTTACTACGATTGGGAGGACAAATTTGTTTAGTGATGGCAATTTTAGCCATTATAGAATTTAGAGGGAAAGGTCAAACTTTTGCTAATCGAAGAATTGTAAAATTCTTTAGAAGATGGTCAATACTATCTTTAACAATATATTCCTTACAAGTATTGGAACTGTTACCTAGATGGATTTTATCCCTTATTTTGCATAAAATACCAGGTTATAATTTCATGGAGGAAGGACTAATTGGTAGGGGACAAGAGCATTGGATGTTTTTAGCTATAGCCTTTATTCTCCTATTCTATGAACTTGTTGTAAGATTATTTATTTCTTTCAAAATGAAAGGATCGTTTGAATGGATATTCATAAAAATCCAATCTCTTTTCAGAGGAATAAAATCATCAAAGATAACTTCTGATCTATTTGGAGATGAAATAGAATGGATAAGTTATAAACTTCATACTAAAGAGAAGTAGATTTTCACTTGAATTAGATTAATGATTCTCCTTCCTGCGTCCTATACTCTCAAGATCGTTGAAGTATAACTGATAATAAAAAAATTCAAATCATTTTTATACAAGCAACGAAAAAAAATACTTTATGACTGACATTAAGAATATTGTCAAAAAAAGTTATTCAGAACTGATTCTGTTCAGTATAATTTTTCTATTCTTTTTGCAAATGCTTTCAGACTTAGCAGAAAGAGTTTACAATTATGCAATTCTTGGACTGAAACCTACATTGGATATACTAGCATTAGTATTCTTGTTAGCTTCTATAGGGTTGTTCTTCTTCAGAAAGCCTGTATCAGATAAGATTATGTTTATTGTTGGAGAACTATTCATCGTTACTAGATTAATAGAACCTTTACTTCACGGAAAAGGTTTGCTCATAATAGCAGGTATATCTGTTAGTAGCTTTCTTATTTTCTTCCCTGCATATTTTACAAGAAGTAACAAAGAACAACAAACTGGAGTCACTTTGGGAATTTCATTAGCAATAGCAGTTACTGCAGCTATATTTCTCAGAACTGTCAATTCTACACTTGATGTTTCAATATACAGATGGTATCAGATTATAGGCTGGATACTAGGGATATTGGCATCATTAATGTTAGCTGGGATGTTACTAAAAAATGAGAAGATTGTTCAGGCAGAAACATCTGAAGAAAAAAGCTCAGCCAGCTTTGGTAAAATTCTACTGTTAACTTTAGGTCTATCAAGTGTTTTCATTATCATTTGGTTTACTTTTATGAGTCCAACAGTCATCTCTAGATGGACTGAAGGTAATTACCTCGGAATTGTTATCGGTGTTATAGCTATGTTAGTTTTGCTCATCGTTGCAATGGTTTTAAAACCTGATCTAATTAATCTGATCAAATCTTGGATGCTTTGGGTGTGGAATGGGATTTT
>JAEOTK010000305.1 GCA_016839875.1 Candidatus Heimdallarchaeota archaeon | reverse complement strand
GCGATTGTTTTTCCAATACCAGTCGGAGCTTGACAAAACAGTTTATTTTGTTTTTTAATAGTTTCTGAGGTAACCTTGATTAAATTTTCTTGACCGATTCTATATTTCGGAAAAGGAAAATCTATCTTCCCTATGCTTTCTTTTCTTGTGAACAACCATTTTCCTAGAGTAGATGCCCAATTCATATATTCATCAATTATACTTAAGCAGAATGATTCCAGATTTTTAAATTCATGAATTTCGGTGAAAATTCTGGTTTTCTGTGATTCAGTTTGATAATAAGTTAGCTGTATTCCTATTGAATTAATTTTCTTCTGTTTGCAATATAGATAAGCGTAGATTTTAGCTTGAGCCCAGTATTTTGGATTAGATTCATTTTTTAATAATTCAAGTTTCTGGGTTGTTGATTTAATCTCTTCAATGAAAGTAACTTTGTCTTTTTTCAAGATACCATCTATTCTGCCTTTGATGTTAAGAATGCATCCTTTCCTCTCGATTACTCCTGAAATTGTAACTTCTTTCTGGTAATCCTTCCCTCTAGATTTCTGAACCTTCTGATGAGCTTTGGTTCCTTCTGTCATTCGAGATTGCTTGAAGAATACGAAAGAAATATCTCCTTCTTGCATAACGTATTCAATTAAATTTCTTACAGATACGTTAATGATAGGTTTCGCACTCATAGCAAACACTTGTTAAATATATAACTCGAGAATAACCTCATCCACTTAAGTTTACTCCTAGTTTTGGATATAAAAGGGGAGATAATAAAAACGAGACCTTTATTTTTTTGAAAAAACCAATCAGTTAAAAGTAGAATCAAGATAGGTTTATTTGATTAAAATGACAGATATTTTTGATACCGAAATTATTCACACAACTATCATTAAAGCTCCAATTGAGAAAGTTTTTGATGCAATTACAACCAGTGATGGCTTAGATTCATGGTTTACAACAGGTGCAAAAGTAGATAGAAAACCTGGTGGAGAAATTTATTTTCGATGGGAGGATCAAAGATCTGAAGTTCAGGGTGGTATCATAGAAGATGGTGGTCCAATATTAGAAGTTATAGAACCCACACATTTCGCGTTTCAGTGGCATCCTGATAATCCTAAATATGCAACTAATGTACACTTACTATTCAAAGAAATCGATGAAGGTACAAAAGTGATAGTCCAAGAACATGGTTTCTATGATACACCAGAAGGAAGAAAAGCTATGATTGGTTGTGCTACTGGATGGGGTGAAGCGTTAACCTTGCTTAAATTCTATCTAGAACATGGAGTTACCTATTAACTCCATTTCGTTTTTACCTTTAAGTAGGAAAAATTGATATGTCACAAATATAACCTAATTTTGGTTGAAATGTCAAAGATTCTTACTGTTAGATTGGGTGTAGCAAAGAGTTTTCTGATTAAAGGAAGTGAGGGTTATCTACTAATTGACGCTGGATCTGGAAAGAAAGCAAACAAATTATGGAGATTTCTAAAGAAACATGGAATCCCCCCTCAAGATATTAACTTAATTTTAATAACTCATGGTCATCATGATCATATCGGAAGCTTAGCTGAAATCAAAGAAAAAACAAGAGCACTAACAATTATTCACGAAAAGGATAATGATTTGTTGAAAGGAAAACCTAGGTCGATCAAGGGGATATCGAAATTAGCTGATTTATTTGCTCGAAACATCAATAAAATGCCCGTTAAACCTCCATCTGCTATTGTAGAACCAGATATTTTAGTGACTGAAGATCTTTCATTGGAAGAGTATGGTTTTGATGCTAGAATCATTTGTACTCCCGGACATACTCTAGGATCAATATCAGTTCTCTTAAACTCAAAAGAATTGTTCGTTGGAGATTTCACTATGGGTCTCCCTATAAGATTAAGACCAGGATTACCTTTTATCTTTGAAGATAAAGAATTACTCATAAAAAGCTGGAAGCGTATTGCTAAGGAAGATTTTGAGATTATATATCAATCTCATGGAAGACCTTTCAAGAAGAAACGCTTAGAAAAAATAGCAAGCAAATTGTAGTTCTCAAACACAATGCGAAAATTAA
Source organism: Candidatus Heimdallarchaeota archaeon (assembly GCA_016839875.1). The sequence goes on along the minus strand of JAEOTK010000305.1, from coordinate 31,623 downwards.
TATTAATCTGTAATTCGTAAATAATTAATGTCTGATTCCTCATTGTATGATTCTCCATTTATTGGCAAGAAAGTAAAACTTCGAGCAATAGAACAAAGTGATCTTAAGGATATAATGAAATTCTGGAATACATATGAAATTAGAATAGGTCTGGGAAGATTCATCCCAGAATCGCAAGAGCGGAGAGAAGAGTGGATCAAGAAAATTACAAAAGAAAATCAAGAAGGTAAATCTTACACCTTTGCAGTAATAGAAAAACAAACAGATGAATTCCTTGGCTATTGTGCTTTGAAAAGTATAAGTAAAGTAAGTAGAAACGCTTCTTTGAGTGTTGTAATTTTAAATCAAGAATATCACAACAAGGGTTACGGGACGGATACTGTTAGACTTCTTCTTAAAATAGGATTTGATATAATAAATTTGCATCGAATCGAATTGCATGTTTTTGAGTTTCTGAAGAGTGGAATACATATTTATGAAAAAGTAGGTTTCAAGCACGTAGGAACAAGAAGGAAATCTTCTTTCATTAATGGTAAATATTATGATGATTTAGTGATGGATATCCTAGTAGATGAATACAGAGAATTACACAAGTAATTAGACGTATTTTAATACTAAAAAAACTAACATGAATAGAGCTTGGTTTGGTATTAATGATAGTTGAAGAATATGAAGCTAAATCTTTAGTGAGAACTGCTAGAACATCTCTTTTTTCATGGTCAGAGTTATACCTTAATCCATACCAAGGATGTTATCATGATTGCAAGTATTGTGATGGTAAAGCTGAAGGATATTACATGCATGATGATTTTGCAGATCGAGTTCGTGTTAAGAAAAATGCTCCTCAATTGTTAGAGAATTATATCAAGAAATTAGGTTTTATCCCGATAAATCGAAAAAAAACTTCAACATTAATTGATCATTTCCCGGAGTTGAAAGATTCAGCAAGCTCCAATCTTCCTGGAAAATCTGTTATCTTCATCGGAGGAGGTGTTACAGACGTTTACCAACCTGTAGAAGAAAAGGTCAGGATGACTCGGAAATTACTCCAAATTGCTTATGATTACAAGTTTCCAGTTTTTATCCTAACAAAGAACAATCTTGTACTCAGGGATTTAGATCTTCTTAAGAAAATCAATGAAGAAAGCTATGTCTGTGCAAGTTTTACTATTACTCTAGCAGATGAAGAAAAACAGAAAATATTCGAACCCAGAGCAAGTACGACAAATGAAAGGTTTGAAGCTGTGAAGATATTAAGAGAAGAGGGAATTCATTCAGGTGTCTATTGCTATCCATCTTTACCATTCATTGGAGACACAGATGAAAACATATTAGGGATATATACTAGAGCTAAGGAAGTAGGGGCTGAATTTGTTTATTGCATGGGTTTAACCTTGAAACCAGGAAAAAACAAGGTAGAATTCATGAAAACCCTTCAGAATCACTTTCCTGAACTATTTCCCAAATACAAATTGTTATACGGTAATGAAAACAAGTATGGAGCTCTGGATAGAGAACAATTCAAAAAAATGGCTTTAATTTGGCCTGAAATTAAAGGATACAAATTTGGTTATGAATTAAATCTTGACTATACTTCAAAAAGATATGTTCCTGAAGGAAGAATAACAAGTAATCTGGAAATATCTGAAATTCTCCATCGAATAGCTTATCTGAAAAGTTTCTTCATAAAGAGCTCTTCTAGTGAAAGAAAAGAACTAAATGAAGCTGCAACTTTCTTTATTACTTCTAATAAAGATATATCAAAATTATCTGATGTAGAAAATAGTAAATTATCAATTGGAAATTCAGTAAGATCATATGTTGAGGAATATCTGAGTAATGGTAAAAGCAAGAGTCTTGAAGAACTAGAAAAACAAGCTTACGATTCCGTTTGTGAATATCTAACAAATCACTCTAAATTATAGTTTCAAAATAGAATATTAGATAACTATTTTTCTCTTCTAAATCTTCGAAATCTCTTAAGTTCACTTTTGTGTGTTTTGCGCATTTTCCTTCTGTTTTTTCTGAATTCATGTCTCTCTTCTTTCTTTCCATTTGTTGTTAATTCGAATGTGTCCCTTAGATCCTTTCTTTCTCGTCTTTGAAGTCTTCTTAATTTTCTAACGTCTTTGCTAGAAACAACTTGACCAAATAGTATTGATGGCAGAAGAAGAGTTCTTTTTCTAATCTCTCTGAGTCTTTCTCGGACTTCATCAATTTCCTCTACTTCTTCTCTTAGCTTTCTCTCATGAAGAACTTTTACTCTAGCTACAAAAAACAGAGCTATGACAAATGCACTTGTTACATAAACAAACAATGATTTCAAACCTGTTTTTCCAGAAATAATACTTACTACATCGAAAACAACTCCTGCTAAAAATGGACTAATTATCGCTGCTAGAGATGTGAAGACATAGAAATAACCAGTGTATGTTGCTATTCTCTTTTTTGGTGCCATGTCCCATATTACTACTATTCCATTTATTGAAAATAGAATGTAGCAGAAACCTATAACCATGATAATTAATCCATAAAGAACTGCTTCCCAACCGAATGTTAGAAAATTAAGTGTCAATAGTTTCTTCATCAAATCTAAATCAACAATACTAATCACTGTAACAGGCGTAATGCCTATGATAAAACCTGCCATTCCAACTATCGTAGCGTTTAAGGGACCAATTTTCCGTCCAAGTAAACCTGCAGGAATAGCAGCAAGAATAACAAATCCCATAAATACACCTAACATTACAGCTGCTGAGTAATCTGACATTATAAGAACAACAGAAACATAACTACTGAGAAAAGTTTCACCAACATAGTATCCTGCGTTTCCAAAGAAAATTGCTGCTAACATGAATATGATTGTTTTATCTGTTTCAGTAAACATGTTTTTCAATGATTTTAGAATTTTGACTTTTTCTTGACTGACTTCTATCTCTACATCTTTTTTTTCTCTCACTCCTAGAACGAGTATAATCAGACACACAATCATAATACAACTAATAACCCAGAAAGCTCGTTTTGATGAATGGTACTTATAGAAATATGATGATACAAGTAATCCCGTAAGATTGGCAAAACCACTCACTACACTCAAAACACTTGATCCTTGACTTCTGTATTCTTTGGGAAGAAAATCAGGCATTAGACTCATGACTGGTGTTTTATAAAATGCCATACTAATATTGAAACCTACAATCACTAAGAGTAACATATAGAGTGTTGTATTGAATGTCCCTATCAGACCAAAAAACGTGGCTGCTAGAGGTATTCCTAGAATAATGAATGGCATACGTCGTCCTAATTTTGGAATCCATATCCTGTCTGAAAGTTCCCCTATGTATGGTTGGATGAATAGAGCAGCTATGTTATCAAGAATCATGATAATCCCTACGAGTGTGTTGATAACATGGGTTCTCTCAACTACTTCGAGTAGTATTCTTCTAGCAAAAAGAGGAACATAAACAGAGTAGACAGACCAAGTTAAGCTAGAAGTAAAAGCGCCGGCACTGATTATAGATGCTCGACCATAAGGGAATCTTTTCATAAGTTATACAACAGATTAATATGAAGCTAGTAAAAAAATCTTGCTCCTATATGTTCTATTGAGAAATAGAAGAGATGATTTTCCTACGAAAAATTCGATTTATTTTCTTCCCACCAAATAGTCCACTCTTTCTTGAGTTTCCTTCTGGAACTCTCAGACAATGCTAAAACAAAACTGTAAGAGCTAGGTAACTCTTTTCCTAGTGCTCTTCTGATTAGATAAATTTGTCCTAGATGTCCCATGAAGTGCAGAGATATTCTCTGGATTATTGTTCCTAACTTTTCACCTTTATCAATAGGTTTGATATAATCTTCTTCAGGAGTTCTTTTTACAAGATTAAAGAAGCCGTCTGAAATCTCGAGATATAACTCAACACATCTCCCAAAAGATTCTTCAGGTCCTACTAGTTTTGCTTTAGTATCTTTAGCTAGATATTTGTCCATTTGCCTTACACAATGTCTGAAGATTTGCTCAATAGTATTTGTTCCTAGTTGAATTTGCTCAGTAACATCTTCTTTATCTAGATTCTTAATGCTCATTAGGAAATTTATATCTGCAACTTCAAGGATCTCAATTAATTGCTTTTTTCCATGTGAGGACATTTTTCATTATTCCTTTGTTTAATTTTGAAAGCTACCTATTCTTCATTCATCTTTAAAATCATAATAAAGATGACCTTTATACCAACCTTTCAATAATTTTGTTTTTATTTTCAGTATTGTGAAATCAGGATCAGTATAACCTTCAGGGTAGTAAATTGTCCAGTTCTCCATCCAGATTTTTTTCTTGAATTCAATGTCATCTAAAACCTCAATTTCGCCTTGAAGCATTATTCCTTTTACATCCTCTGGTAAAGCAAAATATATCGCAACTTTGCTATTTTTTTCAATCTGTTTCACCTTGGTAGATGAAGTGTTTGTTGAAATATAGATTGTATAAGGATCTTTGTCATATTCTGCGATAACTTTAGCAGGATGTGGGAATTTTTCCAGACATCTTAAATTGAAGACTCCTCTGATATATGGGAATCCACTTTCATCAATTGTTGATAGATAACCTGCATAGGTCTTTTCTAATAATTCCTTAGTAATTTCTTCAGTCCCTTCTATTTTCATGCTTTGCACCAATAATCTGATAGTTGTAAGCTAGAATCTCATAAAGTTTTCACTTCTTAAACTATGGATGGAAAGATGACTGGATCCTAATTTTATCAATATCTGTTATTCAATTTTAATAGAAGTAAGAAGAGTTCTTCCTTGAAAAATACGGTTTTTTAACCAAGAAAATATATAAATGCACCAAAATTCGTCTTATATGCACGTTATGCGTGTTAAGGAGATAATTTATTATCTAAGGTGAGAAAATGAACAAAAAAACAGCGTTATTTGCTATTTTAATAATCTCTAGCTTAACAGTAGTAAGCTTCTATAATGCTACTACTATTAATGCTGCGCAGGAGCCTTTCGCTAACCTGGTTTTCAAAACTTATGGAGGCGGTCGTTGGGCAGATGTAGCTCTGTACATAGCACAATATCTACGAGATATTGGTGTAGATATAGAGATCAAAATGCTTGAATGGTCCATATTCATAGGCGAATTAGTAGCTTCACATGATTACGATCTAGGTATCGTAGGAATTCAAGGAGGAGGAGCCTCTCCAGATTCGAGGTCAATCTTCACAGAAGCAGGCTCATTAAACCTATTTGGATTGACAAGGGATCTTCCTTATGGAAATCTAAGTGAAACAATGCAAACTGAAGGTATATCAATCACAGATTTAGAAGTCAGACAACAACACTACTACGATTGGCAGGTTTTGATGATGGATAAGGTACTCCCATTCCTCCCATTATATTCTTACAGAACCTACATCGCTACCTGGGCTACTGTAGAAGGTTACGATATTCGATGGGGTGTATATGACTCCTTGCCATACATGTCTATTACTGGAGCTCATGAAGGTCAAGAAGATATTACCGAATGGAATGAAGCAGATTTGATGTGGGTAGAATTTAATCCATTATTATCTGATGATGGTCCATCTTCCAATATTTGGACATTAAGTTCTGAACCCGTTATTCAATTCAGCCCTGATCTTGCACCAGTTAAGACAGGATTAGTTTATGATTGGGACCAAATTGATGACTTCCATTACAAATTCTATATGCGTGATGGAGTGTTTTGGAACCCAAGTTATAACGTAACTGAAAGAACCTCAAGCTCTACTGCATTAGCCGATGTACCAACTGGAGATCTTATGGTTGGTCTACAAGGTGAATACAGTGACGGTACCAACCAACAAGTAACTGCAAAAGATGCAGTCTTTACCTATGCTGCATGGAATAATGGAAATGTCAGTGAAGATCTTACCTACCATGATTGGATAAGCAATTGTTATGTGGATCCTGCTGATGATTTGGCTTTCCACATTGAAATTGATGCTAATCCAGCTACACCCGAAAAGGAATTATATGTTGATTTCTGGACACAAGTTCCTTATAACATTCTACCTGAATTCTATCTTAACTCAACCACATGGGACACATACAAAACCTACACTGCTGGTGGATATCCAAATTGGGGTCTACACTCTGATATGATAACCACACCAGAATGGAGAGGATACAGTGAGTCTATATTTGGTTGCGGTAAGTTCATGCTAGATTATTACGTAAAGCATTCCGTTACCGTTCTCCAAAAGAGTCCATATTGGTTTGGTGTAGGAGCTATTGACGGAACTGAGGGTATGGACTTCCCAATAGAGACTTGGAATGTGAGAGTTATTCCTGATCAAACAGCAGAACTTGCTGAATTCAAAGCTGGAAAACTAGATATATTCAACTTTGGTGGAGCATTTGACTCTGAAAGGAAACAAATGCAAGCAGATCCAAGATTTACAGTTCAAACCCGAATTGGTTCGTTCTACGACTTTGTGTTCTTCAACCTAAATCGACCATTTGTTGGCGGTGCAGATAACTTTGTATGGTTAACTGAACCTGGTAAAGAAGAGTATACCAAAGGTGTAGCTGTTCGTAAAGCTATGTGTTATGCAATTGATCGAGAAGAAATTAACCAAGTAGTCGGAGCAGGCGAATGGTTTGTGGCTCATACAACAATTCAACCATTTACAGCATACTACTACTTTGATGACATCGAACCCAAATACTCCAGAGATCTTGGATTAGCCCATGAGTGGTTAACTGCAGCAGGTTATGTTGTTGTATTTGAGACTCCACTACCAATACTAGCAATACTTGCAGCTATCGGTGCGGTATCAATAATAGAGCTTTATCGTAGGAGAAAAAAATAAGAAGAAATTATTTCAAATTTCTTTCTCTTTTTTCTTTTTCTAGGGTAAAATAATTGCCCATTAAACGCTTTAAACAAATGTAAATATATTGTCTCATTAAACAAACGCATATTAGTTTAAATAGAAATTATGTTGACTAAATATATAAGTGTTTATGCTTTTTTTTAACTAAGTACTCTGAATTTCAGAAATCACTGTAAGTACATCACTTTAGGTGTCAAATCATATGAAACTATTACTCCCATTACGAGGAATAAATTCTATGGCTTTAGAATTTATAACTGTCTTAATGTATGCATCTTTATTGAATGATCACCCAATAAATATGTTCTACATAAGCAATGCAGCTAGTCTACATGCTCAAATGATTTCTAGAGTAAAGTTACTTGCTGAGTTCTGGATTCTAAGTACTAAGAAAAATGCTGTTTTCTTATCTAAGTGTGGTGTTATGAATTTAATACTACACATTGGTGGGTAGTTCATCTACTCACTTTTTTTTGCATTTAGAATTCATATAATCTGTAGTTTGATTTGCTTTTCAAAAATAGTTCAATTTAGTTTTAAACAGTCTTTGAGTTCTTTTTTAAATTTGGATTTGTTTTGAAGAATATCTATGTAAATATAGGTTTCAACCACACTTCGTAAATCTTCCAAAGGTATTTCACCTAATAATCCAACAACTTCCTCTATATGTTCTTCAAATAAGAATGTATGACTATCTCTACTGATTTCTCTTATTTTCTTCATGATTTGTAATATACAGTCAACAGAAGGTTTCGGTATCTTCCAGGTATGTTCGAAGATCTTGCTTAGTAAATCTGCTTGTTTTTTGTTTTTTTCTGATTGCATATCAAATTCTTCATCCTCTTTTAAATAAAAGAAAATTGCAGTCCTACCAAACAGTTTCTCTGTCATTGCTTGATTTGTATAGACTCGTTTTCCAACTTCTGCAATCAATCCCACATCTTTAAGATGCTTAAGATGACGATAAAGAGATTTATCCGCTGGAATTTCTTTTTTGAAAGAATGATCCATATATTCTTCTTTGATTTCTTTAAGAGTTTTTATACCCCCTCTCAATATACTCATAATTGGTATGTAAAGTGGATTTCTTGTTGTTTCTAGAATACTTGGGTCGCTTAGGAATTTGACCGTTTCTGGTTCGAAGTCTGTTATATCTCGATAACTCATTAAAAAACCTCTTTCAAAGCATCTGACTATTTCAATTTCACTTTCTTTTGAACATATATAAGGCTTTCTCATCTGAATGACATTAATTCTCACAACAAGTGAGAAACCTTTAAATATGTGTAATTCTTATGTGTTGTGAGAATGGTTCTCATTGTGGTGAGAAAGCTCTCAAAAACTTGGTGTGAAAAATGAGTGTAAAAAACAACAAAAAGCAAGAAACTCTTCCGAAGGGAAGAAGAAAGAGTATGTTCATCGGAATTGAGGAGATCATCCTTTACCGTGGTGGTCTTCAGTAATTCTTTTTTTCGGTGAAAGTTAATGGCTGAAACAGAACAAGAATCTACCTACAAAGACGTCTTCAAAAATAGAGACTTTGTTAAACTACTAACAGGTCAATTATTTAGCAATTTTGGGGATGCTGTATTTCGCATTTCTATTGTTCTTTATGTTTACAGTCTTACTGGATCCGCTACGAGAATGACAATAGTGTTAGCTGCTCAAACTTTACCCTGGATTTTAATCGGTCCAATTTCAGGCGTTTTTGCAGATAGAATAAGTAGAAAAGCATTAATGATTGGAGCTGATGCTCTGAGGGCAATTTCAATTATTGCTATTCCTTTTGTCCAATCTTTCTATCCATTATTGATTATTGCATTTTTAGATGGTGTTGGATCTTCTACCTTTGCAGCTCCAAGATCAGCTGCCATCCCTGAAATTGTAGGTTTGAAAGCTTATGTTAAAGCTATAAGTATAAGCAGACTCGTATTCCAAACTTTCGCAGTTTTAGGACCTTTAATCGCAGCTCCTGTTTATGCGTTCTTTGGAGCTCCAACCTTTTGGATAACAAGTGGATGTTATGCATTATCAGCTATTGTGATTTCTCGAACATTGATACCTTCTGCTTCTAGAGAAAAAGATTCATTCTCAGCGAAGGCTGTTTTCACCGACCTAAAGGAAGGATTGGGTTATCTATTCAAGCACCCCATAATTCGAATATTGATAATCCTCTTCACCTTCCTTACAATTGGATCTGCATTCGCAGGTCCTTTACTGTATCCCTGGATTTTTGAAGTTCGATATGGTGGAGATTTATTATTAGAACAGATTGCTCAAACTGAATATGGAATTATAGGTGCGGTTGTAGCTTTCGGAACTGTTGCGGGAAATATTTTCTTTGCTAAGTTTGAGAAAAAGATCGGGAGATCACGAGCAATTATGGCTGGAACAATCTCAATTATAGTATATTATGTTATCTTCCAATTTACACCTTCAATATATTTGATAGGTGCTCTTGGATTAATCATGGGAACTATGAATGGTATGATGAGCTTGAGTATAAATGCATATTTCGCTGAAGAAGTACCAAATGAGATAAGAGGTAGAGCTTATAGTGCAACAAATGCTTATATTCAGATTTTTAGTGTATCCTGCCTCTCTATATCTGGTTTTACTTCAGAGTTTATTGGAATAGCTAATACAATGATGATGGCTAGTGGAATTATACTGATAGGTCTTGTAATTCTCAGTATCACTACTAGATTATTCGATTTTTCAAAAATAACTGAAACTGCTCAAGCTGTTGAAATTGCAGGCGATTAATAATAAAAAAAATGAGTGTAAATAACACTCACTTCATTCAATTAGTATCTGTTGGTTCTCTGTTACATGTCATTGATGTCAAAGATTACTACTGCAATCAAATCAACTATCAGGACTATTTTTTGAGCGATTGGTCCCGATAAAATATTGCTGTATGTCGTGAAGTGTATCAATAAGAATACAACCATGTACATTACAAAAGCAGCCAGAACAATCCAGACAAATATGAAATCAATCCAGAAATTGAAACCCAACTTTTCAGGAATGAGTGTATGCTTTTTATAATATCTTCGGGCTTGACAGACGAAATTATATGCTGCAAAACCTAGTATGAATAAAGCTGCTCCAACATAGTGCCATTGATCCAAAGTAGGATGATCAAGAGGTACAGCTACTCCTGCAGTACCACCTGCAATTGCCAAAGCTAGTACTCCTTTTGTGATGTTGAATTTTATTCTTTTAGATGCAAAATAGATTATTGCCATAGTGAATGAGATTCCTGCAAGAACTCCAAAACCTATTATCATTATCATAGAAGAATAATAGTTGTTGAGAAGAGTCTCACTTTGGATACCTCCTAGATTGCTAATGTGTTCGCCAAAGAATTCATATGGTTCTGGATATTGCCAGATAGCTAGTCCAATAGTAAGAACAAGAACTACACCTAATAACGCTAGCAAGATACGAAGAGCAATTTGTACTTTCAATCTTTCAACTTCAAATGTCATACACTAAATAAGGCATGAGTTGTTTATATCTTTTTCCAGAATTGAAGAGTTCTGTTATTCTCTTCCCCACTTGAATCTTTCACAATCCCAATCTCGTAAAGCCTTAGCTAATTCACCTATATGGAAAGAGTTGTGACGGAGTAAATAGATTAGTTTTCCATAGATAGAATCAAACCAGTAGTAACTATCTTTCTTGAGTAAATCTTCATCAGAATTATTGTTCAAAAAATCAGTTATCCTATTGTCTATCTCAGCCATATAATCATACATCATTTTCTTGGTTAACTTAAGCTTCTTCTTCTCTATCTCTTCTTCAGAATCTTTCTTCCAATCAATGTCTGCTACTTTGCCCCATTTCATATCTTCATGGTAATTTAGGGAGTAGAAATCAGCTGTTTCAATAACGTGATAAACTCCCCAGGAATAGAGCCATTTGTTTTTACCCTTATGCCATTTATCCTCTGGAATTTTATCTATAGTTTGTTTAAGCATTCTCCATTTATCTTTAAACTGAGTAATAAGAATGCTTGATAGAGTAATCTTTTCTTCTGCATCACTCATTTCAATCATTTAGAATTAAAACTTGGATGTATATAACTTTTAATCTAAAATTGTTTTTTCTTAATTATACAAAGACATACATTTTTAATGAAACCACTTAAAATTGATAAAAACAACAGAGAAGTTTTTTCTGATGAACAACTGGATTTCAGATTATATTGAAGTGAATGGAATTAAGCTACATTACACTAGGACTGGTGGTAAAAAACCTCCCTTTGTTTTACTACATGGGTACTCAGATAATGGTTTGTGTTGGACAAGAACAGCTAGAGAGCTAGAAGAAAACTTCGATGTAATTATGCCAGACTTAAGAAATCATGGATTATCATCAGATCCAGAAGAGGGTATTGAAACTTTCGAAATGGTAAAAGAAATCGTGGAATTAATGGAAAAACTAGAATTGGAAAAAGCATGGATAATGGGGCATTCTATGGGAGGAAGAATCGCGTGCCTAATTGCAGAAAATTATCCTGATTTAATTAACGGAGCTGTTTTATTGGATCCAGGTTTGAATTTCAAACCGAAAATCACTTTTCTGGAAATGATGATTTATGCTGCATTTAAAGTGATGTTAAGCAATATGAGTAAAAAGACAGAGGAACAGCTGTATCAATATAGTAAAAGAGTAAATAGTTCCTGGGATGAGATAGATCATAGGGTTTGGGTTACAGGACAATATCAATTTGCACAATTAAAACATAAAGCATCATTTGAATTATTAGTAAGAGAAAGAGTTTTGTGGCAAGAGACATTACCTTCTATTTCTGTTCCTATTCTTTTGATGGTAGCTGAAAAAGGCGTTATACCTAAGAAACACTTCCAATTAACAAAAGACTGTCTCAATGTCGGTAAATGGATACTTTTTGAAAAAACTGGTCATAATATCCATAGAGAAAAATTTCAGAAATTTGTGAAATCTGTAAAAGACTTCATTCAACAATAGATGAGTGTTTATCTCAAATCTACCATATTACGAGCCTTTTCAGGGAATCTTAAGTTTTGTAATTTAATGCCTACACCATGAGTAGCAATCTTACTTGTTGGTACAAGTTTCAGATAAACTGTATCACTCTTGATTCCTGCTTTTTCTTCATATTTCAAAATTCTAGCAAGGTTGGTTTGAATTTCATCATCCTCTCGTTCAAGAAATTCAGCTTTAGCTTTGAAATGTAATTCTCCTGGAGGAGCAGGAACGAGTTTGTGTAATAAATTCATTCGAAATGGAATTGTAACTGAAACATTAGGATTCTTCCGAATGTTCCTGGCTTTAAGTGTATTACTACCTGTTATGAAATACAAGGCATTCCCATCACTTTTATAAACAATAACTGAGCTTTGAGGATTTCCCTTTTCATTTGCTGTTGCTAATACCAGCCACATATTTTTCTTGAGAATTTTCCTTACTTCTTTAACTAAATCTTTCATCTTATACTTGAAATTGAAAGCTAATTCTATAAATGTATTGAATATTTTAGAAGGTAGGAAAAAAAATTTGATTCTATAGTTTTAGTCTTTAAAATAAGAGAAATCTTTATTTCTTTTCGAGAGATGGTCTGGAAATTCGATTAGATTTTTCTTAATTCTACTGAAACTTTCGAAATTAATCTAGATTTTATTTGACTTGATATTTAGGTTAGGTGCTTGACTTTGTGTAAGATGACGTTTAAGTATTTGGAACAAGAACTTCCTTTTCTAAAAGGTTGAAAAGAGCTTCAAAAACATATAAATCCTCTTTTTTCCTATTCTTCATATATTCATAGATTATTACACCCAAAAGTATATCTTCTCTTTCTCCTTGAAATTTAATTATGAAATCAAGTAGTTTTTTTTCTTTTCCAGTTAATAATATTTTATCATCTGTTTTTCTTATTCTTGAGCTAAAACCTTGTAATCTTTCTTTTATACTAATTATTTCCGTTGTTTCGATTTCTATTCTATTTAATCTATATTCAGCATTAAGTGAAACAGAAAAAGTATCTTCTACAATATCCTCGAATCTGGTTGTAAGTTCAAGTTTCCCTGTCCAATTTCGTAATTCATTTGAATGAGACACCTCAAAGAAATCAGTAAATTCTTCTAGTTTGAGATTCATTTGAATACTTGGTATTCCATTAAATATTGCAGCTGTTCTAACATAATCTCCGTCGAAAATTCTTATATGATTATCTCCATATGTGATATCTTTCAGTTCAGGATTAACACTGAAATCACTTGAAGATTCTGTTGTACCTATTATACTCCCACCAAAAGTTGAGATTGCATGTAACAATCCTCCCATTAGATTTGCATCAAAACTTTCATCAGAAATTGGATCTAGTATACATAAACCTGATTGTTTATGAATTATCAGTAGTCGTCTTAGTTTAAAGGCATCTGTGAAAGAGTTTTTCAATTTCAAAAGATGTTCATTTCGTTCTCTTCTTTTAGGAACTAAAATAAGACGAAATATGATATAAGCTATTCCGCTAATCAAAGCTAATAAACTAAATGAAATAAAATAAGGAGCAGCTTTGGTTAAGAATGGAACAAGTATTGAAATTCTCAGACTAGAGTTAGCTACTCCCACAGCTGTTCCATTTGTCCAAATAAGATTGATGGCATATACTCCTGATTCTGTTTCTAATGTACTTAAGTCCCATTGAAAAACGAAATTATATTCAGAACCTACCTCTATTGGTTGATTAATTATCTGTACAATCTGTCTTTCTTTTGGATCGCTTACTGTTAGATTACAGTTACCATTTAAAACTAGATTGTCTTCTAAATCCTTAATACAACCGTATATTCTTATCAAATCTGCATTATTCGTTTCAGATATCAATTCATTTTGTGAATTTACAAAATCGACATCAAATATATAGCATTGAGCTATACATTCAATTTCCCACATACCATCATATGTATCATCTATCAGAAGATAATTATCATACTCTGACCAATTTGTATGAATGATAGTATTTCTTCTTACTGTTACAACAGACCAATCCTTTTCTAAACTGATGTTTAATCTACGATTTTCAGAACTGCTTGGATATTCGATAGGAAAAAGGATTTTCCAAGTGACTGTAGTTTCTTCTGAATCCGCCTGAAACTCTGTTTGAAATAAATCCCTAATATAGAAGTACTTCTCCAAGATCAAATTGAAAGAAACAGACCATTGATAGAAATCTGGCCAACAATATGTAATTACAAGATTTTGTGGTGAAATAGTTGTATTAATTGCTGGATTTAGTTCTCCTGACTCCCACCATCCTCTATCTGGAATTATCTGATTTGAGATTAAAGTATCGTTGATTTTCATATTTATTGTTGAAGGAAATGGTGTAATTGACAGAGGTGAGATGGAGATGTTCAAGAATAAATCTATTGCTTGATAATTCATTGTAATAGAAAATTTGTAACAATCTCCTTCATCTTTGTTATCTGGTGAAGATAAATCATTGCAGTAAACCCAACGCAATCTAGAATGTGTGGATGATCTCCAAACTCCTAAGTAAAATGTGCTAGCATAAGTTGTTAATGGGTTAAGAGTTAAATTTTCTTGTTCAAGATTTAGCCATAACCACTGTTCTTCTCCTGTTTGAATAATGGGAGTTATAGTTACATTAAATTGAGTAGAAACAGGAGAAGTAACATTAGGATAGGTAGTTGATGCATTACCTGGAATTGAGTTAAATACTTGATACGTTATGTCTCCTCTAGATTCTCCGCGAACATAAATCCAAAAACCATTTATTTTAACCAACTCTGAACCATTTATTTGAAAACCCATGTATACATATTCATCAGAACTTACGAACATCTCATCGGGCGCTAAAGCAGGATTGAAATCCTCTACAGAAGAATTGATTGGTAAAGCTTCAATATCTGTAATATTTGTACTATACTTGTAAAGTAATCCTTCTTCATCTGCAATTTCTATGTTGCTTTCATTAGTTAAATGAGAATTTATTTCAGTTTCTTTCCAACAAGAGCATACTGCTTGAGGAAGACCGACATCTTGAAAAGAAGAAATTTCTTGCTCTATGTTATAGGATGGGTAGAAACCCCCCTCTTCTAAAGCTTTTAATCCTGATTCTGTAATATTTATGCTATAGGTGAAGGTAATTACAATGATAATCAGTAGTTTCTTTTTGAATGCCCTTCCCATTTTTCTCTAAAACTAGTTATTATTTCTAATCTATAAAAAGGATTTAGATGCAAGCAATTCAATTCACCTTTAATCCATAGTTTAATGGTTGATAAGAGCTTTTGAGTCAGAAAAAAATTGTGAAAGAAGAGATGATATGCTCTTTCATATTCTCTTAAATCTTTTACTCTTCTTATCTGCGGAAGATTTAATAATTTAACTAGATTGTTTCTTTATTATAAGAAAAGGATACTGATTAAGAAATGAAAGAAAAACAATCGATAATTCTCAAAGAGGATGAATTGCCTGATAAATGGTATAATATACTGCCAGATCTACCAGAACCTTTACCTCCTCCGATGGATCCTCCTGAAGGATATTCCAGAGTAGGTGATTTACCTAATCTGCTAATCGGAGAATGTCTTAAACAAGAAATGTCGACAGAGCGATGGATACCAATTCCTGAAGGTATTCAAGAGCTTTTCTTAGCTGCAGGAAGACCAAGACCTTTGTATAGAGCAAAAAATCTAGAAGAGAAATTAGGCACACCTGCAAAACTATTTTACAAATCTGAATTCTACAGTCCTACTGGTAGTCACAAAGTTAACACTGCTCTAGCACAAGCATATTATGCTAAAGAGCAGGGATTTGAACGCCTTACAACTGAGACAGGAGCTGGACAATGGGGAAATGCTTTAGCATATGGTGCAAGTCTTGTTGGTTTAGATTGTACTGTTTATTGGGTTAGAGCAGTTTATCGGTGGAAACCTCAACGATTAAAATTCATGCAAATGTTTGGTGCAGATGTATATGCTTCTCCAAGTACTCAAACTGAGTTTGGAAAGAAATTACATACTGAAGATCCTAACCATAATGGTTCGTTAGGAATTGCTATATCTGAAGGATTGGAAGATGCAAAGAAAGATCCAAACGCAGTTTATTGTTTAGGTTCAGTTTTGAATCATGTTCTTCTACATCAATCTGTAATTGGTTTGGAAACCATGAAACAAATGGAAATTGCTGGGGAATATCCAGATACTGTAATTTCTTGCCTAGGTGGTGGATCTAATTTTGGTGGAATTGCCCTTCCTTGGGTGGGTGAATCTTTGACAAAGAACAAGGATATTCAGTTTATCGCTGCTCAAAGTGATGCTGCTCCTAACCTACAAGGCGAATACAAGTATGACTTCGCTGATCATGCTGAAATGACACCAATGCTGAAGATGTATACCCTTGGTCACCAAGTAACTATGGTGCCAATCTATGGAGATGGTCTAAGATATCATGGAAGTTCTCCTATTTTGAGTCTTCTAAGACATACAGGACATTTAGATACTGTCGCATATCCTTCAGATGAACAATATGTGTTCAAAAGAACAAGAGAATTTGTTCAAGCAGAAGGATTCTTACCTGCACCTGAATCAGCTTACAGTGTTGCATGTGCAATAGATGAAGCAATCAAATGTAAAGAAAATAATGAGAAAAAGACTATACTATTCAATATCAGTGGTCATGGGTTCTTAGATATGGATGGTTATGGTGAAGTATTAGGACTGAAACCACAGCCAGAAAGATCTTAACTTCTCCTTCTTTTTTTACTAACATACTTTAATAAGTGTATATAGGCTTAATTGCCTATGTTTTTTATTTATAAAAGCACAAGAAAACTGCTTCCAATTGTGCTTATTCTTCTATGCAGTTTTTTACTTTGTTCTAAAAGCACATCTTTTTCTGATAACAATCAATGCTTTAGTGAATTAACTTCTTTAACTGATCATTTACCAATTGATATCAATTCCAATTCGGATTTTGTTACTCTTGGATTTTCTGGAAACGGTTCTTCAACAAATCCCTATATTATTGAAAACTTACGAATAGAATCAACTGCTGAATATGGTTCTGGAATTGAGATAGGTGTGACAAATGTTTATTTCATAATTAGGAACTGCGAAATTAGTTCAGCATATCTTGGAATACGTATACAAAATAATGTGGCTTCAGGTACAGCTCAAATAATAGGTAATAAAATAACATCGATTTCAGCTGATGGTGGAGGAATTGGCTGTTCTAGTGAAACATTAATTGAGAATAATACTATCTCTGGTTTCATGCAAGGTATACATCTGAACGAGGTCAATAATTGTAAAATAAAAGGAAATAATATTACACAAAGCTATTACCAAGGTATCAACATACGCTATTCTGATTATACTGAAGTCACATACAACGAAATAAGAAACAGTAATCAACATGGAGTAGCAATCGTTGGATCTTCTAGTAACAATAATCTAATTCATCATAATTCCTTCATTAATAACTCCAATGAACCAACATATAGAATTGACGGTGAAAGATTTGGTGATATAACAAGTCAAGGATACGATGAAGGCAGCAGTAATTTTTGGTTTGATGAAGATAGCAAACATGGTAATTGGTGGGGAGATTATGATGGTGAAGGAGAGTATGTGCTAGACGGTCCTTCTTCTGCTTCTGATAAGTATCCTCTCCAACTTGGTGAAACAGCAAGAAATGGTTTAGTATTTTATGTAAGTGTTTTGTCACTTATCTGTCTAGTTTGGTTGATTAAATCTAAAAATACCTCCTCAAAGTAATTTAGGATTCACCTTCTTATTTTCATTGCTTTTCCTTATCACTACTGCTGTTGGTAGTAGTTATGAGAAACGTTTAATAACACTAGTGCTACTAGTGGTAGTAGTCATATTAGCTTGACTGAATATCATTTAGGTGATAAAATGGCTGCTGAAGCCGAATATGCAATAGAAACAAAAGATTTGGTAAAGATATACAAAACTGGAAAAGTAAAAGCTGTAGATGGATTGAATCTTCGTATTAAGAAAGGAGAAATCTATGCTCTAATTGGAGCCAATGGAAGTGGTAAGACAACGTCCTTGAACATGATTTCAGGGGCTTTATTTCCTACCTCTGGAAGCATAAGTGTGCTTGGATATGAAATTCCAAAATATCGGAGATTTATAACAAACTATATTGGTATAGCTCCACAAGACTATTCCATTTGTTTTGATTTAAGTTTGGAAGAGAATGTCAGGTTTTTCTCAAGATTGTATGGAATGAGAAAAGCTGAATTTGAACCCAGATTTGAGAATCTCCTCAAAATATTGAGATTGGAAGAGAAAAGAAAAGCTCTTACAAAGAATCTTTCAGGTGGTATGAAAAGAAGAACAAGTATAGCTTGTGCATTAATTCATGATCCTAAGATAGTCTTCTTTGATGAAGCTACCGTAGGTATAGATCCTGTTCTTAGAACTTTCTTTTGGGAGTATTTCAACTCCTTGAAAAAAGAGGGGATAACCATCGTGCTAACCTCTCATGTCATGGATGAAGCAGAAAGAGCTGATAGAATAGGACTGATGCGAGGAGGTAAGCTAATTGCAGAAGGAACTCCTGCGGAATTAAAAGCAGAACATAATGTTGGTACGGTAGAAGAGATATTCATCAAATTAAGTGAAGGGGTGATAATGGATGAATAAGAAGAAAAAAGATGAATTTAGACCGAAAAACCTTGATTTCTCCTTCAGAAGAACTATGGCTATTGCTGTAAGAACAATGAACCAATTTAGGAGAGATAGGAGAACTATAGCGCTATTATCAATTGTCCCAATAGCTGTGATGCTTATTTTCGGTTTAGCTTTTAGTGGTGAAGTAAAAAATGTTCCAATTTTAATTGACAATCAAGATGAATCTTATAGTAGCGTTTTTCCTCCTGTTACTCTACACGTAGGGCCAAACATTACAAATAATCTAGTTGTAGATGATGCTGTTGATGTTACTTTAGGTTTATATTCTGAAGGTATTGATTCTGTGGAATTAGGTGATTATTATGCTGCAGTACTTATTCCGGCAAATTTCTCTGAGTTATTGGTCAGAATGCTAACTGGTGATAATATTTCTGTCCAACTCTATATTTACATTGATGCCACAGAACCTACAGTTAGAGCAAGCATCATGAGTACGATATATAATGCACTTGATGAAGCAGTAGGAGATAAAGGAATAAAACTAACTCAAATTCTAGCACATGATGGAGCAGAATTCACTGGGATTGATGTAGGTATTCCATCTGTCATGGCCTTTGTTATAATATTTCTCTTAGTGATAGTAGGAGTGATAACTGTTACTCGAGAAAAGATTCAAGGAACACAAGATAGACTATATTCTACACCTTTGAGATCTTCGGAGAGACTCCTTGGTTATGTCATTGGTTTGCTCTTAATAGCTGTGCTGATGATTTCTTTGCTGTTGATTTTTGGTGTGTTTGTCTTTGGAGCAAGAGTGCAAGGGAATGTTTTCCTCTTGATATTTGCAGCATTTCTATTTGGAGTAACGCATATTTTCATGGCAGTATTTCTGTCAAACTTCGCACAAAATGAACTTCAGGCTATACAGTTTGCTCCTCTAACCGCGATACCAAGTATGGCTTTAGGGGGAATGCTAGTTCCAATTGTAAGTTTGCCAGTATGGTTGCAACCAGTTTCCTACATTGTACCTTTAACTTATGGTATAAATCTGTTTGAAGGAATTATGCTTAAAGGTTGGGGATTCGCAGAATTGTGGGTAGACTTCGTTGTAGTTGCAGGAATGTGTTTGATCTTCTTCATTCTAGCGGTTGTTTCTGTTAGGAATAGAATGAGAGATTGAGGTGGTCTAATGAGTAAAGCAAAACAAGAAACTATTGATGCCTTAACAAAACTTGGACTGACTCTTGGAGAAGCTAAAACCTATGTTTCCTTAGTAAGAATTGGTATATCCTATGCTTCTGAAGTTGCTAGATTTGCTGAGGTTCCCCAACCTAAGATATATGGTTTTCTCAAGAGCTTGGAAGAGAAAAATCTCATAACAAGACAAGAAAAAAGTGGGATTCCTGATACTTTTACAGCTACATCATATGATATAGTTTTAGAGATGTTACAATCACAGTTGAATGAGAAAATAGAAACTGCTACTGAATATTTCAAAAAAGCAAAGAAAGTAAAAGCAACTCGAGAAATAGAAGATCTTTTTGCTTATTATGAAGGGGAAAATGCTGTTCTTTCTGGTCTAGATGTAATATTTGAGACTATTGAAAAGAATGCTATTGTTGTTCTTCTGAATGAGGATGACAGAAGACTATTGGAACATCTATTTGCGAAAAGAAGAGCAAACAAAAAAGAAATAGAGCTATTTTCTTTAGCAATTCCAGCAAAAGTGAGGAATTTTCCGCTATTCAAAAAGATGATGAATTCAAATGGTTTCAAGGACTATCATAAGGATGGACCAACAGCTTTCTTCACTGATGTTGATTTAGCAAGTTACTCTGGAAAATCGTTTAACATTATTTTTCCACCTATCGATAAATACAGTACCATTCTAATTAACATCAAGCATCCTACAGCTTTAGTTTTTCAACTTCAACTCTATGATCTTTTTGAGAAACAAATAGGAATTGATCTAAAGAAGGGTCTTTCCTAATCTTCTTTTTCTTTTCCTCACAAAGAAGTCTTATAAACACTAAATCTTTTCCTTATTCACTATGGAAGATGAACAAATTCTGCTAACAGGTTCCGAAGTTATCGTCGAATATCTAATTAAAGAGAATGTTCCCTATATCTTTGGAATCCCTGGTCATGGATGTTTAGGATTGACTGATGCTCTTCTAAAATATAAGGACCAAATCAAAGTAATTCAGCCAAAACAAGAGATGTCAGGTGTGCATATGGCTGTTGGTTACTATAGAGTAACTGGACAACCCCTTGCTGTTTTCACAAGTATTGGACCTGGTGCAGTTAATACAACTATTGGGTTAGCAGATGCTTATGTTGATTCTATGCCTGTTTTAGTAATGACTGGAAATACACATGTCCATATGAGAGGTGTTGGAGTTCTTCAAGAAATAGAAAGGAAAAAAGATAGTTCTCTTCCTCGTATTTTTGAACCAGTTGTTAAGAGATCTTTTGAACTTGCTTCAGCTGATCAAATTCCAAGAGCTATGCAAAGAGCATTCAATATAATGATGACTGGAAGACAAGGTCCAGTACATGTTGATTTACCTATGGATGTTCAGTGTGATTATGTTCGAGGATCAATACCAGATCCATTAAAACGAAAAACAACAGCTAGACCAAGAGGAGATATTGATCTCATAAAAATGGCCGCAGAGCTATTCATGAGTGCGAAACGACCACTCATTTGGTTAGGTGGAGGTGTAGTCACTTCTGAAGCTTTTGAAGAAGTAAAGGAACTAGCTGAGTTTTCTGGAGCTCCTGTTTTAGCATCAATGATGGCAAAGGATGCTTTTCCAAATGATCATCCTCTTTTTGGATGGGCTACTGGTTCTAAGGGCTCAAAAATAGGAATTGAACTTAGTAAAAATGCTGACGTAGTTCTAGCTATAGGTACACGTTTTGCTGATGAATCAACCTGCTCTTATAGGAAAGGAGTTGCTTGGAATTTTGGAGAGGATGAAGAAGATACCCGTCTTATTCACATTGATATAGATCCTCATGAAATTGGAAAGAATTATCCAACTGATGTTGGAATAATAGGTGATGCTAAAGCCGTGTTAACTGATTTACTTGAAATACTTAAGGACTTTTACACTCCTACAAATTACATTGAAACACGATATTTCCAAGAGATTCATCAGCTAAGAGAAGAATGGTATGAATTCCAGAAAGACTGGAGAATCCCTAGTTTAGAACCTGTGATGATATCTTGTGTTTTGAAAGAAGTAAGAGAGTTTCTTGCAAGAGATGCAATAGTTGTAACAAGTTCTGGAAATGTTCAAGCTCAGATTATTCAAGAGTTTGAGTTTTATGAACCACACACTTGTATAACTGCAGGAGGATTCTCGACAATGGGATATACATTACCTGCTGCTATAGGAGCAAAGTTAGGACAACCAAATAAGCAAGTAATGGGACTAGTTGGAGACGGAGATTTCATGATGACTATGCAAGAACTCCATACTGCAAAGCAACTTAATCTTAATGTTGTAATTGTTGTTCTGAATAATGCTGGTTGGATAGCTATCACGGATTTGCAGAGAGCAGCTTATGGTGAAGACAGAGCATACGCTACAGAATTTACTGACCATAAAGGAGAAAGTTATACTCCTAATTTCGCGGAGATTGCACAAGGATTTGGTTGTTGGGGAGCAAGAATATCAAAAGCTGATGAAATTCAATCAACTTTAGAGCAAGCATTCAAACAGAAAGGTCCAGCAGTTGTAGAAATAATGGTTAATAGAGATCCTAAGTATACAGGTTCTCCTGCTTGGGGATGGTGGGACGTTCCAATACCTTCATATATGAAACAGAAGAGAGAGAAATATCTTGAACAGAAGAAATCGGAGGATTTGAGCTAGTTTCTCTCCTTTTTCCTTAAAATCCAATAAAGTTTTTATTTTAGTTCCTAAATCTCTCATTTTATGGAAGAGAAAAAACGTTTTTCTAAATTAAAAGTTCCACTGAAATTCAACTTAGCTTATGCAACAGGAGAAATTACAGACGCAGTAGCATATCAAGGATTTTCATTTCTCATCTTTACTTTCTATTATGCTGTAATAGGAATAAAAGTACAACATGTAATGATTATCTATATTCTTTGGTCTATCTACAACGCTTTCAACGATCCTATTTTAGGTGGTCTATCTGATAAAACAAGAACAAAGAAGTTAGGTGGAGGTAGAAGAAAACCTTGGATGATAGCCGCATGGGTTCCATTATCATTGATAATGTTCTTCTTGTTTACTCCATTTTCAACAGCTGCTATACATCCTGTTTGGGTATCTGTATACTTCTTTTTGATCATCTGTCTCTTTGACACAATCTATACTGCATTTTCCTTGAATAGAACCTCACTCTATCCAGAGATGTTTCGTACTGATAGAGAACGAGAAGAAGCTGGTACAGGAAGAAGAATCTTCATGGTACTAGGTTTAATCATTGGAATGGGTTTACCTACATTATTCATTCCTGTACTCACAGAACAGTCACAACAAAATATCTACAATTACTGGATTGCTGGAGCTGTATTAGGTGTTATAGTTTTTGTAACAGCTTTTATAAACATAAAATGGGGTGTAAAAGAACCACCTTTGGAAGAACTTGAAAAGAAAGAAACCTTTGGAGTTTTTGAATCAATTTGGTACACTCTGAAAAATTGGAAATTTGTAGTTTTCATTTTCTGTTCAATGATGAATTGGTATGTATTTGCGATATTTCCAATGATAATGCCTATCTATTCAGAATTTGTGTTAGGAGAAGCTAATTCAATGTTAGTTGTATTACTTCTACTTGTTGCTTTCGTAAGTTCCGCTCCAGGTGTCGTATTCTGGTCTTGGGTGGATTCCAAAGTTGGAAGTAAAATGGGTTTTGTTTTATCTCAAGCATATTGGGTTGCTGTTCTGATACCTTTATTCTTTGTCACAAACTATTGGATTGGTTTAGTACTGATGGCTCTGAATGGTGTAGGTTTAGCAGGTTCTCCTTACTTCATTGATAGAAATATCTCTAATATTGCAGATGAAGATGAACAAAAAACAGGACAAAGGAGAGAAGCATCATACTATGGAGTTCATGCATTGGTTATCAGACTTTCATCAATATTTGCTATAGTTTCGGTTAGTGGAATATTATCTAGGTACGGTTGGTCATTATTTGATCCAGAAGTTGTTTCTGTTGACTTAATAACCGGTTTGAAATCTCTAATATCTTTCTTCCCCGCAGGAGCTCTTGTTATAGGAATAATATTGCTGTTATTCTATCCTCTAAATAAGAAGAAAGTAGATGAAATGCAAACTCTATACAAAAAAGATCTAGAGCAATAAATCTTCAAAAATAAATTAAAAGAAAGATTTCTAATCTTTCTTTATTGTTTTTCTTGCTTGTAAAAATTCAGCAGCACTTATTGCTGCTATTGTTGCTAATCCAATCGAGGTTGTCACTTGACGACTTAATGGATTCTTTATTTTAGAGGTGACGTCTCCAGCTGCAAATATTCCAGGAACAGATGTCTTGCAATCATCGTCAATTTTTATGAGATCATCTTCTAGTTCAACACCTAGTTCAATAGCTAATTCTGTATTGGGGATTGCACCTATTTCTGCAAAAATACCATCAACTTTTAGAGATGTACCATCAGTGAATAAAACTTCCTCTACAGTATTTGTTCCCTTAATCTCTGAAACTTGTTTGTTATAGAGAATTTCGATGTTTTCTCTCTCTTCTACTCTATCTACGTAAATTGCCTCACATTTTAGATAATCAGATCTGGAAACCCAATATATCTTCTTTGCACCTACATCACTTAATGCAAGCGTTCCTGTAGCGGCAGCATCACCACTTCCTGCTACAATAACATCCTTTTCTTTGAAGAAAGGAGCATCACATGTTGCACAATAACTCACTCCTCTACCTATGAAGTCTTTCTCACCAGGAACATCTAATTCTTTGTGTCTCCCACCAGTAGCTAGAATTAAAGCTTTAACAAGAAAATCACCCATATCGCTTTTAATCAAGAATCTGTCACTATCTTTTTTTTCTATACTAGAAACTTCCCCATAAACAATTTTAGTGCCAAATTTTTCTGCTTGTTCCTTCATTTTGTCTGTGAGTTCAATTCCAGATATATTATCAAATCCAGGGTAATTTTCTATCTCCAAAGCTAGACCCATTTGTCCTCCATAATCTCTTCCAACACAAACAACTGATAGATTTGCTCTAGATGCATACAAACTTGCTGTAAGAGCTGCGGGACCAAGACCAATTATTCCTACATCATATTCCCTAATCTCTTTTTTTTCTTCCTCTTCATCTGTATCTGTAGGTGTTAACAATAACATCTAATCACCATTTATTTATCAACAAAAATATAGAATTGTTTTATTTATGTCTTCTGCTTAATCAAAAAGATTAGATTTTTTTTCTTGTAGGTTCTTTTTCGCTATAGAAAACCAGAATCGAAGCTACTGTAATTACTACTCCAATCAGAAATAAAATCAAACAACTAATCCCTATCGTTGTAGCAGAAAACTGAATCAAAGTTACATTAGCTGAAAGTTCAAAAATATTGTAAGGTTGGAATTTTTCAAAATTAAGGAAGGAAGAAACCAAGGTTATCAGTAGTATTATACCAGCTGAAATAGCTCCCGCAGATATCTGGCTTTTTGCAGTTGTCGAAATTATCATTCCAATGCTTGTATAAACAAAAAGTGCAATTGCATATATTAGAATAGAGAGAAGTAACGAGAGGATATCAGGTTTACCTATCATGATCCATGTGAAAAAATAAACAGAAATAGCACCAAATATTGTTGCTACTAGAACGATCAGATATCTTGCGAATAATTTTGTTAGGATAATTGAATGAGGTTTAATTGGTTTAGTTTGGATGAGAACAAGTGTATTGTGTTCTCTCTCACCAGCAATTGCATCCGCACAAAGAATCACAGCAATTATAGAAACCAAGCTATTTACACTGCTCATGAAACTCTGTAGAGACATTGCTGGAGTGAATTCAGGAAGCAAACCCTCTAAATAACTGGCAAACTCAGGTAGGATTTCTAGTAGTCCTACTGTAAGAAAACCAAAAACAATGAGACAAATTATCATAGGGAGGATTTTTTTCTTGTTATATTTCCACTCTTTCTGGATAAGAGTCCTTGTTGGAATTGAAGGTATTTTACTCATGTAGTAATCACCAATCTAGTAAAAATCTGATCTAAATCAGGTATATTTGGACCAAAAGAAATTATTTCAAAATTCTCCATTATTTCTGTAATTAGTGGTTGAATTTCATCCAAATCTAGAAATTTGAAGATTATTTTATCACTCTGAATCTGTAAGTAATCAAAGCTCCATTTATGTTCCATAAAATCTTTAATTTCCTCTAGTTTAGCCTTTGGAGTGATGAAATAAGTATTGTCACTCACTTCTGAAATAAGACTATCTGGTTTATCATCGACAATTAGCTCTCCTTCTTTCAGAATAAGTATTCTTTCGCACAACCTCCAGATATCTGACAAAATGTGACTAGAGAATAGTACAATTTTCTCCTGTGCAACTCTTCTCATAATCTGTGTTATATGCTCTCTATTTATGGGATCCAAACCAGATAAGCTTTCATCTAAAATAAGAATGTCAGGATCATGAAGAAGAATTCCAGCAAAAAGAAGAAGTCGTCTCTGACCTGAAGAAAGATATTTTACAGTCTTGCTAGGAGAAAAATCTAAACCAACATACTCCACTATCTCTCTTACTCTTTTCCCTCTAGTCTCTTTTGAAATTCCATGCATCCCTGCCATTATATGTAAGAATTCCTTAGCTGATAACTTATCATAAAGCCCTGAATCTTCTGGCAAAAAGCCAATTCGACTTCTTAGTATGAAATTCTTGATGGATACTTTATCATTGTTTATGAATACTTCTCCATCTGTAGGGACTAACAAACTGGAAATGCATTTAAGGAGCGTTGTTTT
Organism: Candidatus Heimdallarchaeota archaeon; assembly: GCA_016839875.1. The sequence goes on along the minus strand of JAEOTK010000305.1, from coordinate 5,064 downwards.
TCCTGCTCCATTGGGACCGATCAATCCATATAGACCTGGATCCTCAATCTTAAATGATACTCCTTTTAGTGCTTGTACATCATCGAAATGTTTTTTCAAATCGATAACTTCAATCCCATGTTTCTTCATCACTTTTCTTCTCTTTAGGTATTCTTCCAAACAGTAGATACATCAACCAACCAAAGAAGTTCACTACAAAAATGGCAATTAACCATCCGATTCTATTGTTTTGACTTCGAATATTAAAAGTTCGAGCAAGATTTATTGCAGAATAGATTTTCATAGCTGAATCAACTAGAACAAGGGGAATTACTATTGCTAGTATTGTGTTGGTGTCCATTTCAAAATCTCCTATGTTTCTAGTTGTAAAAATATCCTTCAATATTATAAATATTGACAATCAATCCAGTTTCAAAATCAAGTTTAAACTAACTACAAAATAGCAACAATTAGCTATTTCTTCTTCAGATCTGTAATCATTTTAGCAAGCTTGATAATACTAAATGGTTTCTGAATAAAAAGAGATACACCTAGCTTACTTGCTTCTTCTCTTACAGTTGGATCAGCGGTGATGAAAAGGATTTTTGACTTCGAAAACACTTTATGTTCTTGAAGGTATTTCAAGGTGTCAAGCCCACTTTTAATAGGCATTCGGTGATCCATAATAATTACATCTGGATATTTTCTGAACTTCTCAATATCTTCAATAGCTTTGAGTCCATTGCTAGCAGAACCTACAATTTTGTGACCTTCTAAAGAAAGGGCTTCTTTATAGAGATACTGAATTGTATCTTCATCATCGATAATATAGACAGTAGCCATTATTGTCCCTCCGGAAGTTGTATAATAACAGCAGTACCTTGAGCATAATCATCAGATACTCTATTTTCAAACATGATATTGCCATTGTAAGAACTAACAATTACTCGAGCAAGATATAATCCCAAACCTGCCCCTTCTTGAAAACGGTGATCTCCCCTAGATAACCTCTTGAAGAATGTAGGTTTAACTTCATCTGGGATTCCAATTCCATGATCTGTAAATTTAAATTCAACAAAATTCTCTTCGTTGAATATAATTGGTTTACATGTTATCTCTATTCTAACTTCTTGATCTGCCTGAGTATATTTTATTGAATTGTTGATGATATTTTCGAATACATTTTGTAGTAGATCACCAGCAACAACATATATTTTCTTTGGACAGTCGAAAGTGACATTGACAACTCGAGGATGGAAAATTGATCTCTGAATTTCTATCGCGTTTTCAATTAAAGGATGAACAGCTATACTTCTTCTAGCTTTTCTTTCTTGTTGGATTCTTGTTAATTGTTGAACAGTTTGAAGAATCCTTTCAGTTCTGCTAACTACACTCAAGCTTCTATCAACATATTCTTTTAAGCGATCTGTGTCCTGAGTTTCAAAATTCTGATTAATTAGTTCTAAGTATCCATGAACAGATGTATTTGCATTAAGAAAGTCGTGTGAAAGTATATCAAGCAAGACAGAAACAAATTCTCTCTCCTCTTCACTTTGTAAATAAAGGAAGTGATGTTCAAAATTCAAAGTTATCTGATTGCAAAATGTTAGAAAAAGATCAACATCATCTGGTAAGAAGAGCTTAGGAGTTGATGAGCAGATGAGTATAAAACCTGCTGGACGTTGGTTCAGATGAAGAGTAGCTATTAGAACAGATTGAGCTGATTCATGATATTTAGAAGAATCTTCTTGTTCATGTTTCACTAAATCGTCGGATTTAGTCATCTCTTCAAGAATGTCTTGTGGAGACATCCCTCCAACAAATTCTCCTTTCTGAGCTGTAATTTCTCCGTCTAGAAAGACCATCCCACATTCAGTATAGTAGATATCAGTTATGTCTTCTAGAACGTTCTCCCAAAATGTAGAAAGATCTTTGTAACGAGAGAATAAAGCATATTTGTTTAGAGTTGATACTATAAGAGATAATTTCTTGGTTGGTTCTATATTTGTAAAAAATCCAACAGAACCTATAGGATTATGGTATCGGTCATAAAGAAGAGAACCAACTACTCGATATGTATTTGGACGACCATTCCTATTGATTAGAATAAGTTCATAAGAACTTGCAGTGGATTTCCCTTCTCTTCTATTTTTTGTAATTTGGTGATAAACCTCTTGAGAATCAGGATGGAGAAAATCAGTAACTGATTTGTTTTTGATTTCTTCCAAAGAGTATCCCAGATATTCAGATAACCTTTCATTAATGAACATAGTATGATCATTGATATCATCAACCCAATAGCCCATTTCGCTGTGATGAGAAAGAGTATCGACCAATGCATTAACTAATTCAGGAGATTGTTCAAGTAGAGGTTCAGCGCTAATGTTCATTCCAACCAAAATTCTAGAAGGAACACCGTTGAAGGTAATTTCATTAGAGAAAATGTTAGCAAGGGAAACTGAACCGTCCTTATTAATAAAACGCAACTTAAAATTGTTAGGAGGGACTCCTCCTTCTTTGCGAGTCTTAATTCGATTTTCAATTATCTTCTTATCTTCATCATGTGTAAGGTCTAGCATAGATAAAGATTCTAAGTCGTCTAAACTATACCCTGTCATATCAATGAATGTCTTATTACAATAGACAACATTATGAAAGTCTTGAACAATGATGATAGCTTGAGGAGTAACATCAAAGAAATCATCAAAAGATGAAAGGGTATGTTCGTCAGACATTCATATAAAAATAGGCTAAAATGAAATATAAATGGTTTGTAAGAGGCTAAAGGGAAAGAAAAAGAGAGAAAAAGGATTTAGTTCAAAACTAAATCTTAGGTTTGATGAAACCAGTGTCCATCATGCTTTTAGTTAAATCACGAGCATACTTGATTTTCTCTGAAGTAACCTTGAGTAACTCTTCTTCTTCCATGATGACTCTAGCAACACCTTGTTCAATAGCTTTCATACCAACTTTGGTTGCTTCATATGGGAACAACTCCCATTCATCCATACTTGGAATGATGTACTTGTCAGTTGTGCCGTTCTTGATTGCTATATCAGCCATAGCTTGAGCAGCAGCTACACACATCTCATCAGTAATAGTAGTTGCATTAACATCCAAAGTACCTCTGAAGATAGCTGGAAAACCAAGACTGTTGTTGATTTGATTGTCAAAATCACTTCTACCAGTACCTATAACTCTTGCACCAGCTTCTTTAGCATCCCATGGCCAAATTTCAGGAATTGGGTTTGCGCAAGCAAAGACAATACTATCAGAAGCCATATGAGCAATCCAATCTTTCTTGACAACATTAGGGGCAGATTTGGATGCAGAAATCATTACATCAGCTCCTTCGGTTGCAACACCAAAGTCTCCAGAAAGTCCTTCCTCATTGGTTCTTTGAGATAAATCGTATTTGAAAGTATCATAATCCTTCTGTTCAATAATATCTGGTCTGTCCTTGGTAATAATACCCTTAGAGTCAGCCATGACCATATTTTTGAGGGGTACTCCAGCAGATTCAAGAACATAAGCAGTTCTGGTATTAGCTGCACCAACACCAAGTAAAGCTATTTTAAGTTGATCAAGTTCTTTACCAACATGATGAGCAGCACCAATAACACCTGCAGCTACCACAGAAGCTGTTCCTTGAGCGTCGTCGTGCCATACTGGAATTGTAACTTCTGGGTCGTTACGTAATGTTTCAAGAACAGTATAACATTTTGGTTTTGAAATATCTTCTAGATTAATACCTCCAACGGAGGGTTGTAATAATTTCACAAATTTAATAATTTCATCTGCAGTCAATCTCTCTGCTTTATCTGGATCATCACCGTAATGATTTCCTATACTCAGAGCGAAAGCATCAACACCACCAAGGTACTTAAACAATAATGCTTTTCCTTCCATAACGGGTTGTCCTGCTTCTGGACCTATGTCACCTAAACCTAGTACTCGGGTTCCATCAGAGACTACAGCAATTGTGTTAGCTCTATTTGTCATTGTAAAAGATTTTGCTGGAGTTTCAGCAATCTTTCTACAAGCTTCTGCTACACCTGGTGTATACCAAATTGCGAAAGCGTCAAAATCCCACACACTGCACTTAGGTACAGTTTGCATTTTTCCTAAATAATACGGATGCAACTTAACAGCTTCTGCTTTTGGTGCATTAGCTTTTGCTAACAATTTTTCAATTTCTTCATCTGTTAATTTTTCTTCAGTCATAACTTTCACCTATTTGTCCAATAGGAGTCTACCAAAAGTTCTCGAACTTGCTTAATTAAAGGTTTTTCTTTGACAATAAAATATACACCCTTACTCATTTATTAGTAATAGAGTATGAAGTGAAATTGATTTATCTTTTACCGAAAAAAATTCTTATTAAGAATCTTCCTAGGATCCGATTATTAACTAATTTTACAAATATCCTGTTCTTTCTCCCCGGTATGTAGATTGTTTTGTTCTTACTCAAAGCTTTCAATGATCCGCTTACAACATCCTCTACATCCATCCAGAGAAAATTAGGTATGACTTTTTTATCGAATCCTTCAAAATCTCTTACGCTGTGAAACTCTGTGTGTGTATATCCAGGACATAATGCCTGTACCTTAATGTTTGTTTTTTTGAGTTCTAGCTGCAATATCTCGGCAAATTTGATCATATAAGCTTTGGTTGAAGCATAATTTGGGCTCCCCCTATTTTTCAATAATCCCCCCATTGACGATACATTGATTATTACTCCTCCGTTTCTTTCTAGCATCGAAGGTAATACAGCTCTAGTTATCAATGTGCTTGCTGTTACATGGACAGATATCATTTCTTCATGTTTTTCTGAATCAACTTCAACAAACTTCCCTCTCGTTGCAAAACCTGCATTATTGATGAGGAAGAAAATACTTTCTGTGTTTCGAATTTTCTCAACGACTTTGTGTATACCTTCGATTTTACCTAAATCTGCTGGAACTACTAATGTTGAAATATCATGCAGTTCTTCTAATTCCTCTGCTAGCTGTTGTAGTTTCTCTTCTCTTCTTGCAATTAATAGTAAATTGTAGTTGTTTTTAGCTAATATCCTTGCAAAGGTTT
>JAEOTK010000304.1 GCA_016839875.1 Candidatus Heimdallarchaeota archaeon | reverse complement strand
TATGAGAGGAGTTGGTTGAAATATGATAATGAAAAATAAAGGAAGAATTCTAAGAATTAAACCTGGTTATAATCCGAATTGTAGTTCTTATGGATCTGCACTAGTTCTATTGTTTGGTGGTCCAATAATTCTTCTTGTATTAACAACAATAAGTAGAGTAATTGCAAAAAAAATATATGCAAAACATATCTCAAAAAGTGAAACTTATGAAAAGGGTTCGATATGAACCATTTGGAGGTTTAATAAGAATCGAGAATCCCCCTGCTACTATTTATGTAGATAAAGAATACATGAGAAATATAGGGTATCAGTCGTCTGAATTGTGGGATAAAAAATCTACACATCTTTCAGCACCAATTGATGTTCATTTTGCTTTAACTAACAGATGCCCACTCGAATGCAAACACTGCTATAAATCTTCAAGTGTAAAATTCAATGAAGATATCTCTGTAGATCAAATAAAAGACATAATTGATGTTCTTGCAGATAAGCAAGTTTTTAGTGTAGCTTTTGGAGGAGGCGAACCTTTTACTCGAAAAGACATTTTCGAAATTGCTGAATATACAAGAAATAAGGGCATTGTTCCGAATGTAACCACTAATGGATATTATATTACGAAGAGCAACGCTATAAAATGTAAGGTTTTTGGGCATATGCATATCTCCTTAGACTTACCAAACGAAGATTTTGACAAAATAAAGAATGTTGGAGCTTTTAAAGCAGCTGAGAGAGCTATAGAACTATTAAATCAACAAAATATTCATATCGGGATTAATTGTGTTATCTCAAGAAAAAATTTCGATTATTTAGAAGATTTAGTTAAATTCTGCTTATCTAAGAATATTAGAGATATTTTATTTCTTAGGTTCAAACCAATGGGAAGAGCTGATACACAGTATCATGAAATGAAATTAACAAATGAACAAAATACAAGATTATTTCCTCTTCTAAAGAAGTTGATAAAGAAATACAGAGTAATGATTCAAGTGGATTGTTCACTGACTCCCATGATATGTTTCCATAAACCAAAGCTGAATTTAATGGAGTTCTTTGGTGTTCAAGGCTGTGAGGGGGGAAACTCCTTCATAGAGATTAAAGAAGACGGATCAATAAGGTCATGCAGTTTTTCAAATTTCTATGGGGATAATGCTTTGAATTTAGAAGAGATATGGGACACTTCGGAGTATTTTCTAAAATATCGTAATGTAACTCAATCGATTAAAAAACCTTGTTTTTTGTGTAGGTATTCAGAAATCTGTAGAGGAGGGTGTCATGTAATTTCTGAATTTCTAACAACTGATTTTTCCAATCCGGATCCAGAATGTCCAATTGTTGTAGCTTATAACAAAGAAAATAAGAATTAAAATACAATTTGAAACATATTTTTCTACATTTATGAAATTAGTTTTCTAGCCACAATCTTTTTATCATTTGACTAGCAATAATTCAATAGGTCATTAACAAAGTTGTCCCATGTAAAATATGTCTTAAAATGAACTCTAATGAGATTTAAATGTTTGGTCAACAACATGAAACTCGAAATCAAGAAAATACCAGTAATAATTCTAGCAGCTGGTGATTCTCAAAGAATGGGTGAGATTAAAGGATTGCTTGATTATAAAGGAAAACCATTCTTAGCTTTTCAAATCGAGAAACTATTAGAAATAGGATTTTGGGAGATAATTGTTGTTCTAGGAAGCGATTACCAGACATATCAAGATAGGATTCCTAAACTCAAGGATACGATAATCACAGTAAATCCTTACCCTGAAAAAGGACAATTTTCATCTATTCAATACGGGCTGTTAGAAGTGTCAAAAGTATATCAATCAGGTGTGTTTATCCTTCCTGTAGATGTACCCTGCCCAGAGAAGGAAGTTTGGGAGTACTTAGCAAAAAGTCTGAGCTCATCCAATGCAAATGTTTCAATCCCAGCATTTCAGGGAAAAAAGGGTCACCCTGTAATAATATCAGAAAAATTCAAGGAGTATCTCTTAACCTGTAAAACAGATTCAAGACTAGATTTTGAGATAAATAAACAAAAAGATATAGATAAAGCAAGGATTATATCCGTAAAAGACATAAATGTTACACGAAACCTCAACACTCCTGAAGAATGGGAAGATTTTAAGGTGAATCTATGAATGTAATTTTCACTCTTAATGGAAATGAAACAACTGTTGATTACGAAGAGGGCATGAGTGTCCTTGATGTTTTAAGAGAAATCTGTTTGATAAAAAGTTGTAAGGATGGCTGCTCAGGTCAAGGTTACTGTGGTGCATGTACCATTCTCCTTGATGGCAGAGCAAGAATGTCATGTAGATTAAAACCATCATCTATTCAGGG
>JAEOTK010000303.1 GCA_016839875.1 Candidatus Heimdallarchaeota archaeon | reverse complement strand
TTTGAGGTAAAATAAAGAAATGCTTGATGAATATCACATTCTAATTCTACAACTATATGTATCATTTGATCCATAAAGAAATCAAAATGATGCTACTAAAATTAATATTTCTTGTTTTAGAAATAAGACAAAAAGAAAAAGGAGTTACTCTTCTAATGATTCCTTTCCCATCAATCGGAGCACAGAATCAACGAGCTTGTTTTGAGAACGGCTTAAAATACCCTTAATTTTTCCTTCCTTTCCTAGAACTCGAAGCATGACACCATTCCATACTGATGATGGGTCTCCCTTTACCTTTTTAAACCTATCTCGGAAGACTTGAACACTGATATTGTCATAATTTTTTGATGCTTCTGTACATTTAAAGCATAAAATACATTTATCAGTATCTATCTTAATCTCTTTTCCTTCTCTTGAAAGCGCACCAACTGCACATTCATCAGCAAAAGCATCTAATACTTTTTCGTCTTTTTCTTCTGATGTAATTGTTATCGATCCTTCAACAACTTTCCTTACTTCTTGTCCATTATCAAGAGTTCGAACTTCTTCTTCAAATTCTGGAAGAGAGCCATTTTCGACCAATAAAACTTGAGGCTCTCCATTAATCAATAATTCTAAAGTCATACCTGGACAAATCCAGGTACAGGTACCACACCATATACACTTTTCAGTATCTACGACGATTTTTTTAACTGATTCAACCTTCATTTCTTCTGGTGTCCCAATCGCGGTCTTCTTGAGAGGTTCATCGTAAATAGAGATGGTTACGGGGCAAACTCGATGACAAAATCCACATTCAATGCACTTGCTCTCATCATACTTTAAAATCATTTCATGACTGAGCATTTTATATACATAATGAGTGATGTTTTCATCAATTTCAATTGTTTTTTTAGCTGGTAATGACATGAGCCTTTGATATTTAATTCATTTTATAATATTAAGTATTAATTTCTAAAAAATAAAAATCCTTTTAGTAATTATTGAGATATTTGTTAATCTAATTAGCTCAAGAAAATTTCATCTATCATAAATTTTAACTGAGGAATATTTGTTACACCAGAAACTCGACCAGTTTTGTCCGAAAAGTTTAAATCCTTCAATTTTTCTCGGGAAGCTTCAATTTGGGTAATAAATCTTTTCAATCTCATATTCGCCGTTTTTCGTTTTCTTCAATCATTTGATTATAATTGCTCCAATTAGATAAACATCTCATCAATTACAGCTTTCAATTGAGGAACCCTATTAATTTGAATTACTCGATTTGTTCTCCTCGACAATCTAAATGCATTCCATATTTCTGAATCAGCCTGTATTTGTTCAATGAATCTATATATTCTCTTCTGAGCGTTGTATGACTGACCCTTAAACAAGTAACATATTGAAAGATCCTCAAAAGGTTTCATTATAATTGTATGCTGACCAAATTTTGCTCTATCTAGCCCTTCGGAGAATAATTCACCACTGAAAGAATTTATTGCTGAAAGAAAACCGCCAAAAAGGTCGTTTGCAAATTCCCATTCTTTAGTAAATACATGTGAGAAAAGAGGAATACCCCCTTCTGCAAGAACTAACAATACTACAGGATCTTCGTTAGTTGTTTTAATTTTAGTTAGATCTGGCTTCTTGATCATATCTTTAATCTGGTCCTCAACGTGAACAATATTCATACGTTCACTAATTGATACATCCTTCTTGTTTAAATTTTCCAATTTACTCTGTTCTTGAAGAAGGTTATCATGTTCAAGGGAAATTTTCTTTGCTAATAATTGCATGCCTTGTTCTTCTGCTAATTTTTGAGCCTGCGTAAGCAATTTCCGAGCTCCTTTAATATCTAATATCATAAGAGCTAATTTTGCCTGTAAAGTATATGTCTCTGCTAGAACCCAAAACGAATTAGATTCTTTAGCAATTCTTGATAAATTTTCTAGCAGAGGGCTAATTTCATCAAGAATTTCGACATTATTGGTACGCTTTAATTTTATTAACAATAAATCACATAATAAAGTTAAGGAAGATATGACAATATCCATTTTGGTTACATCCTCTTTCAGAAGGTTCCTTAATACTTCTTCTGCTTTTTCTTGATTTTGAATCCCAGGCAGTGCCGTAAGTAATTCAGCTTTTGAAAGGCGATAGGTATGATCTGTCATTGAATCTTCATCTTGATAACTAATGGCTTTCATTTGATTAAAGTATTCTTGAGCTTCATCCAGATTTCCCATTTCAATTGAAAAAGCCACCTTATTGGCTATTAGGGTCATTAATAAAAAACTATTCTGAGTTTGATTCGCTAATTCTGTTGCCCTATTAATGTGTTTAAAAGCTTCATCATAATTACCTAAAATTGAATTGTTAAATGCTATATTCCCAAGGATAGCGGTTATCATTGTGATATTAGAGGTTCGTTCAAACATAGACAAACTCTTCAAATTATGTTCTATAGATTTCTCATATTCACCTTTCATTGAATAAATTATACCCAAGTTCATTAAATTCATAGCCATGATATGCGTGTTGTTTGTTTCTTCAGCTAGTACTTGAGCACGTTCTGCGTATGAAATGCCCGTATCAAAATCTACTTTTAACATTCCATAAAAAGCTCCCACCATGAAAACAGATTCAGCAATTTCACTTTTTTCTCCAATCTCTTCTCTCAATTCTAAACTCTTCTTAGCACATGCCACACCCTCTACTGCGTTCCCCATCCAATAATAAAAACCGGCTTTAGTGAAAGCCAACGTAGCTTCTCTTCTTTTTAAACTAT
>JAEOTK010000302.1 GCA_016839875.1 Candidatus Heimdallarchaeota archaeon | reverse complement strand
TGATATCTTCTGCAAAGGTTTCCTTTCCTCCACGAAAGGTAAAATTTGGAACTTGTAAACCAATTTTCATGTGAAGAAAATAGTTAGAAAATAATTAAATCTATTCGTTCATCAAATATTCGCATTATTTCCTGCCAACATGCTCATAATAGGTCTCAATGATATCTGCTAAATCGTTATCATAGATGATATTTTCAGTTATCTCATTATACCATGTTAATCTGATCTTGATAGTCCTACCTTTTGTTCTAATGACACAAAATCTAGGAACTTTACTTTTTTCATGACGACCTTTTATTTTAAGATCAATGATTGAACTCCATGAAATGAGCTCTTCATCACCTTCTTTAGGAATTATTGTAAGTCCATCTCTATTGAAGATGTATCTATTCTTATCTTTTGAAATCTTTCTTCTATCAACAGAATAAATACCGAAAGTCACAAAGAAGAAGAACACAGCTACAGGAACGAGTAACATCCCAAATTCACTAAAGTAGAGCCCTGCTATAACAGATGTAGCTACCCATATACTGCCGAATATGATTGGATAAAGTAGCTTGCTTTTCAATGATTGAGGTTCTAATTCTAAAACATCTAATTCTCTTAGTAATCTTTCAGAAAAATCTGAATATGAAATATCTTTATCCTCTTTTTCTTCTGCCATCAATTTCACGTTTAGTTCATGTTTTTAAACTTAATGCAAATAATTCAGGATATCAGAGAAACGATGTATAATAATAATATCATCAACATCATGCATCTCAAAAGGATCGAACAAAATTGGAATCATTCCTACTTTCTGAGCCATTCGTGCATCAAGATTTATATCATCTCCAACATGCATAATGGTTTCCGGTTTTTTCACTTTCATTCTTTCTAATGCGATCTCATAAATCTCAATTTGATATTTATGATAACCAGCTTCTGAAGTAAGAACAAATATGTCAAATAACTCAAGAATACCATTCCGCTCTAGAACAGGTTTACACAAGTTATGCGAAGCATGGGATAATAATCCCATCTTTATTCCAGTTTTTTTTATTTGTTTTAGAGTTTCTTTACAATCTGGAAATAAGCGAAAGTTCTCACCTGAACTGAATTCACCATCAAATTCTTTGCGAATTATCTCTTGTGATCCTTCAGGATTTACACCCATATTTAGTAGTGTAACAGAGTTTATCATATGAAGTTCATCTTTCGAAAGATCTGGAAATCTTTTATTCAGTTTGTCAAACGCTTTCAACTGTTTACGTACGCCTTCCCAAATTCGAGGATCGTCAGGAGAGATTTCAACTCCTAGTTTCTTAGCAATTCTTGACCAAACATGAGAGATAATAGATTTATTGTCAACTAGTGTTCCAAAGAAATCAAAATATATTCCAGTGATGTTGTTAGTCATATTATCCACTTATCCTATTTTTCTAGTAAGTAAATAAATATATACTCTAGAGATTATCGAACATAACTTGCGAAAGCAAGAGTAAGCAAATATAACATTTTTTATATATCACAATATTTTTATATTACACAAGTTCCAAATTCTCAATGAAACCGATTTTTTCACCAACCAAGATGCTAGATTCTTTAATTCTCATGCAGATAGTTATCGAAGGACCTCTTCATGGTTATGCTTTAGCAGCATCAATTGAGGAGAATTTTGGATGGAAACCTAGTCAAACTGCAATCTATAATTCATTAAAATCAATGGAGAATGAGGAGCTTATAAGCTCCGAAGAAAGAGTGGAGAGTGGACGTGCTCAAAGGATTTATTCGATCACTAAAGAAGGAAGGAAAATTTTCAATGAGAGAAGAAAAACTATGAGTAAGCATATGCATAAACACATGTCACAACTTTTCTCATATATGCAAAAGGTTGGAGAAATCGAAAACATAGAAGAATCTGAACTATTACAAAAACGGGCTCATGCGACTCTCGAAATTTTAAGAAACATCTCTCAAGTGACATTGTTGTTACATAGAGTAGCACCAAAAGAAACACTGGAAATCATCGAGAACACTATTGAAGATCTCAAGAAGTTAGCTAAAAAACATGAAATAAGCTTCCCTGAAGAAGCAAAGTTGAATCTATGAACAGTATAAATGGAGTGAAAAAAATGTTAAAATTATTAAAATTCTCAAAACCTTACCTGCTACTGATTGTTCTTTCAGTTGGATTATTATTTGCTCAAGCAAATCTAGAATTAGCACTTCCTGATTATCTTTCAGACATTGTTGATGGAGGTATTCAACAAGGAGGGATAGAAAATGCTGTACCAATTGCTATTCGTCAAAGTGAACTTGATAGGATTTTTATTTTCATGGATTCTGATAATCAAACAAAAGTATTGACACACTATACTCTGGTAGATGAGAATTCAACTGATTATGATGAGCTTGTAGTAACTTATCCTGCGTTAGTAAATGAGTCAATATATGTTTTAGATAAAGTGAAAAAATCAGAAATTGAAGAATTAGAATCTATATTGATAAAACCATCAATAGTAGTATTCACATTTGAACAGGCACTAGCAAACCCAGAAAATGCTACAGAGCTATTCGAGCAACTAGGATTAAATGCAAGTGCACTTCCACCAGCACCAATTTTCTTTGGTTCGTTTAGTATGCTACCTCCTGAAAATATTACATTCATGGTTGAAGCAATCACAAATAACTTCGCAACATTAGGAGATACAATGCTTGATCAATTTGCAATTGTAGTTGTTAGAGCTGAGTATGAAATGATAGGATTGAACACAGATAAAATTCAAAACAGGTATATTCTAAGAGCAGGAGCATTGATGCTACTAATGACCTTATTAGCTGTAATTTGTACAATATCAGTGAGTTACTTAGCTTCCAGAACATCATCAGGAATGGCTAGAGATATTAGAAGTAAACTATTCAGAAAAGTTGAAAATTTTTCGAATGTTGAATTTGATAGTTTTTCAACAGCTTCTCTAATTACCCGTTCAACCAACGATATTACTCAGGTTCAGACTGCAATTTATATGATAGTTAGAATGGTTGCTTATGCTCCTATAATCGGTATTGGAGGGATTATTAGAGCTTTACAGAAAAGCAGAGAAATGTGGTGGCTAATTGGTATAGCAGTAGCAGCATTAATAGTTATGATTTCAATTGTATTTGCATTTACTCTTCCAAAGTTTAAAATTATGCAAAAACTAACAGATCGTCTCAATCTTGTCGCCCGAGAGAGTCTTTCTGGAATGCTTGTTATTAGAGCTTTCAATATGGAGAAAGATGAAGAGAAGCGATTTGATAAAGCTAATATCGACCTTACTGCAGTAAGTTTGTTTGTTACTAGAGTATTCGTAATCATGATGCCGTTTATGATGCTAATATTGAATGGACTCATGATAGGGATAATATGGGTAGGAGCACAGAAAGTTGCAGAGTTAAGTATGCAAGTAGGGGATATGATGGCATTTCTACAATATGCTATGCAAATTGTAATGGCTTTTCTTATGCTAACAATTATGTTTATTGTTCTTCCTCGAGCATTTGTAGCTGGTAATCGAATCAGTGAAGTTCTTGAAACAGAACCAGTAATCAAAGATCCAGCAGAACCAAAGCAGTTTAGTGATCCATTTGAGGGCAAAATAGAATTTCGTGATGTTTCTTTCAGATATCCAGGAGCTAAGAAGAATGTACTTAACAATGTTAGTTTTACTGCTCAATCTGGACAAACTACAGCATTTATAGGTTCAACAGGATGTGGTAAAACATCTGTCATTAATCTAATTCCAAGATTTTACGAAGTAACTGAAGGTTCTATCTTAGTCGATGATATAGATATTCGAGAAGTAAATCAACACGACTTAAGAGAAGTTATTGGTTTTGTTCCACAAAAGAGTTTCCTATTCTCTGGTACGATTGAAAGTAATCTGCGTTTTGCAAAAGAAGATGCTAGTGAAGAAGAACTTCAATTATCACTAGATATAGCTCAAGCTACAGAGTTTGTCTCTTCTAAGGAAGAAGGTTTACAAAGTGAAATTGCTCAAGCAGGAATGAATGTTTCAGGAGGTCAAAAACAAAGACTTTCTATAGCACGAGCAATGGTTAAGAAACCACCAATATACATCTTCGATGACAGTTTTTCACAATTAGATTTCAAGACTGATTCAGAATTAAGAAAAGCATTGAAGAAGCATACAGGAGATAGTACTTTACTTATTGTTACACAAAGAGTTTCCACGGTCAAAAATGCTGAACAAATAATTGTTTTGGATGATGGTAAGATAGTTGGAAAAGGGACACATGAAGAGTTACTGGAAATAAATGACATCTATCGGGAGATAGCAACATCGCAACTCGAACTGGAGGAATCATCATGATGCACGGACCACCAGCAGGAAGAAGAAGAAGTCCAAGAAGAGGAGGTCCAGGAAGAGGAGGACCAGTAGCGGGAATGATGAAAGGTGATAAAGCAAGTGATTTCAAAGGAACGATGAAGAAGCTAATCAAATATCTAGGAAGGTACAAGATAGTAATACTTTTTGCGATATTTCTTGCTGCAGGATCAACAGCTGCTTCTATTTTTGGTCCAAAAATCCTTGGAAAAGCCACTACTACATTATTTGAGGGATTGATGGATGTTATTCGAGGTACTGGAGTAGTTGACTTTGATCAAATCAAGATATTTATTTTTATCACCCTTGCTCTATACATTGGTTCAGGGATTCTCAGTTATGCTCAAGGATGGATAATGGCAAGAGTTTCAACAAACATAGCTTATCGATTCCGAAAAGACATTGCAGAAAAAATCAATAAAATGAAACTCAAATACTTTGATAAGGTCACACAAGGAGAAATTCTTTCTCGTATCACTAATGATATCGATACAATTAATCAAACACTGAGTCAAAATATCTCTCAAATCATTACTTCAGCTATAACTGTAGTTGGTGTATTAGTGATGATGTTTACTATAAG
>JAEOTK010000301.1 GCA_016839875.1 Candidatus Heimdallarchaeota archaeon | reverse complement strand
TTACGTATGATCGCTATCCAGAGCTTCAACAATTCCTTAAAGCCTTTGTAGAATACGTAGCCACATCTTTACAAACACGTTCTGTAATCCTCTTTGGTGGATTAACATTAGATGATTTTTCTAAGAGATATAGTGATGTCGATATTGTAATCGTTCTAGAAAAAGGATTATGGGAAAACGATTTCAATATAATTGATGAAATTATTACAAGACTTGAAAAGATTAATAAGGAATTTGCACCTCTTCTTTCGATCTACTTAATCCCTTACACCATGCTAGAAAATCCAAGAATAATCTATAACGATTTAGAAGGAATGATCATTCGTAACTTGGAACAAGAAATCATTAGCCAATATCCGTTGTCATCTATTGATGATTTTATGATCAAAAGCAAAGGAGAAGTACTTTATGGTGAGGATTTAAGGGAAAACTTTCCTCATCCTCCTATGGATTGCTTCTGGATAAAATTCCTTGATGATTTTAATTCTTTTGAGAAAATTGTTAAAACATACCCTTTCCAACCTGCTGATTCACCTCAATATAACTATGCAACTAATTGGATACTGTATTTTCCAAGAATGCTTTACTCCTTAACAAAAAATGATGTAATTGGAAAACTCAAGGCAGCATACTGGTTTTCTAACGAGTATTATGGAAAATTAGGTGATTTTGTAGTAGAAATAGCTACTTGCAGACAAAGGAATATCTCTTTAGCAAGTGTATTAAACGTAATAGAAAACAGTAGAAATCTTATTTTATTTTCACTAGAAAAAGCATTCGATATCAAAAACATTCATGTACCAGATCTCAATAGTTTATTGAAAATTGATGGTCAAAGTGCGAATTTCACCAGGATTTTCATGGAACTTCGAAACATTGTTGAGAATATCAGAAAGGCGAGTTCATGAATGATAGAGTAAAGGTAATTTCAGATTTCATTGAAATGCTCTTATTAGTCATTCCTGATACTATTGCAGTTTATGAATTCGAAAAGAAACTTGCATTACATGATAAATGGTTGAAGGACAAAGTAGGTCTTTTAATCATTCTTGAAGATAAAGATTATTCCTTGGAAAATATGTTAATGGTAGACTTGATTTATGATAAAATTCAAGATAAATACGGTTGGAATATAGGCACTGAATTTGCTTCTTCGTTTTCTCGAGGCTATATACGAACGATAACTAATCTATGGCACATGAACATTCAAAATTCACATTGCTTGTTACCAGAAGATATGATTAATCTGAAGAATACTAGAAAGCTTCTACATGGAGAAGATGTAATTCCTAGAATTAGTTTTCCACATGTAGAAGAAGAAATTTTGATGATTGATGCAGGTTTTACAAGAGCAGAAGCAGATGAGATTGCCAAAGAACACCCAAAATATGCTCCTCTAAGCAATCCTGAGAGTTGTTTTGCAAGATTTGATTTTACAATCTCACACTCGATTGTTCAGCTAATGAATGAGAGTTTAGAGAATTTCAAAAACCATGTTCAACCTGAAAAACACATTCATCTTTATGGTCGATATTGGGGATCAGGAAAAACACAAATTATGTACTCCATCATAAAGAAATGCAAAGAACTGAAACTTCCCTTTATCTATAGGACTGAATTCTGGAAGGATTCTGAAGGAAAATATATGGAAATTGAGCATAATATTGAGAATAATCCTGAAAACGTAAGTGTATGGGTAGTTGAAAACTCACCTTCAGCTCATTTTGTATTATTTCTAGATGAAGTTGATGTGGATATCGACTTATTGAAATCAAAGTTAAATGAAAAATATCCAGACTTAGATACTCAAATTTTCATTGTATCAGCAGCGAAAGAAATAAGTGATTTTGTGGACAATAGTTTTGATGTTTTTGATATTGTGAAAGAATATCCATTCAGTGAAACTCAGTACAGAGAATTGATTGATCACTTGATTAAAGAATCCTCATTAGATAAGATAGTTTTTCCTGATGAGATTGTTGATATTATAGTGAAAAAGACAAAGTTATGGAATCTGTCTTCTGTCAGGAAAACTCCTACTGCTGTAATTCTAACAACTTCTTTATCTTTGCTTGAATCACTGAAACTGGCAAAAGAGACCAAAGTCCCACTAGTTGTGCTTCCAGAAACAGCAGAAAAATGGGTATTGCTTGGGACATCCCCATGGTATCAGAAACATGGTGAGTTACATGATGTTCATTCGGAATATTTTGTGCATAATGGGGAGAAATATGTGGATATTGACAAACACTATCATCATCCTCTACCATGAAATTCTTTCATAATTTTACATGTAATAGAACTTTGAGATTACAACGTTAGTTTGTGAGAACTGGATGAATTCGCTTAATTCTTCTCTGAGAACATTCACATTTCTTTCATGAAATAAAGATAGATAAATCATCCCAACAGCAAAGGAAATTCCAGAAATTAGAATAATTACAATAATTAGTGCTGCGAAAGCTCCTAAGTACATGTAAATGCTAGTCTCCAAGTTTGGATCATATGCCCCTGTTATGAGTTGAATAATATCTATGAAGAAGCTAACTCCAGCAAATATAGCAGTTATGCTAAAGAATCTGCTAATTATGCTTCTTCTAAATTTATTCGATAATTCAAAAGCATCATTTTGAGGTTCAATAAATTTAATGCGAGAGTCTTTGATTAACCAAAGAACAGGAGTTATCCAAGAAGTGAGAATTGGGGAAATCAACAGAAGGATAGATCCTGCTAGAAATCCAACATATGTGTTGTTTATACTAAATTTGACAATCGAAGCTAGAAGAAATCCTACTCCCAAAGAAGAAGTGATCATATGCATTAAACGAGCTTTAACGAATTTACTAATTCTACTAATATCAAGATCATGCGTTTCTTCTTCAAGATAATAGTATGTATCAGGATCAATGTTTATGTTGAAAAGACTGGCAAAAAAGGCTCTAAGAAAATTATACTTTTTGTAATGTTCATCCTTCTTTAGTTTACTGAAGATTTTCTTGATTTCATGTTTGTGTTCATTTTGGATTTTAAGAGTATCATAAACAAGTTTCTTAGTAATCCACCTTCCAACCCATTTCCATAAGAAAACAGCTATTATTGGGGAAATAATAGATACAGATACTAAGATTACTGCTAGAATTGAATAATCAGAAGATCTTAAATGAACGTCTGGAAAATTAAGAAATCTAATCATCAGCCACCATGCTATATAACAAGCGAAGAAGATGAAAACTACTAATGCCCAAGTTTTCTTTGATGGTTTAAGAACATGAAATTTTGATTCTTTTGCACTAACTTCTCTCAGAGGAAGAATATGTTTTGGACTCTCTGACATATGAACCACTAATAAGTATCATTGGAAGAAGAAGAATATTAAACTTGTGAGAACTGCAAACAGCCTAAAATATGAAGGGGAAGTCCCTCATTGAATACCTTTAAAAGTGGGAAATACGATATTTTGAATTAGAACCATATAGGTTACATAAATAATAGAGGTATAAGAATGGTTGAAGTTGTTGAATGGGCCACAGGACGTGGCGATGAAATCATGTACCGTCATCCTCGCGATACTCTAAATTGGGGGGACCAAGTAAATGTTATGCCAAATCAAGTGGCAGTTTTTATCAAGGATTCCGTTGCTTACGATGTTTTGAAATCTGGAAGAACCTTCATGAAAACAAAGAACATTCCACTGTTGACAACATTTCTATCAAGAATTGTTGGATTTGACAAATCTCCTTTTAATTGTCAAGTAATCTTTCTGTCAATGAGTGATTTTCAAGGAAAATTCGGAGGACGTTCTCAAACACAAGAACTAGCTCCATTACAATTCTTCGGAGACTTTTACTACAAGATAGATGATCCACAAAAATTCGCTTTCGAAATTGCTGGAAATAGAAACATCTACTCAACAGCAGATTTCAATGAGTTCTTCAGAACTTTTATAGTAGAATCTGTTATGAGTAAGTTGTCAGAAAAAAGCATAGTTGACGTAATGAAAAACTTGGGTAAAACTTCTGATTTCGTTGAAAATGAAATTAAAGCAGAATTACTCGAAATGGGTGTTAAACTTAAGAACCTAAAGTTTGGAGGAATTGATACAACACCTGAATACAGAGACCGTCTATTCTGGATGAGATCTGGTGTTTCAGCAAATCAAGTCCAACAATATGCTGGTATGGCACAAGTAGCAGAAGCTCTTCCCGAAGGTGGAAGTGGTTTGACAGGAGCAGTCATGGTTAACAATCTCTTCTCTAATAGAGAATTGAAACAGGCTGATAAGATAGAGAAAAAAGGTGAAGTAGAATCTGCATTTATTGAATGCAATCAATGTAAAAATAAGCTCTCTCCTGCTGCAAAATTCTGTGGATCGTGTGGTGATCCTACCGACGATGAAAAGCAAGGTTCAGTCAAATTCTGTGTTGAATGTGGCGCACAAAATAATCCTAAAGCCAAATTCTGTGGAAATTGTGGTACAAAAACTTAATCTCTCTTTTTCTTTATTTTTTCTTTTATTTTTTATCTAACATTCTACTTATGTAATGATAGGCACCTATTCCTTGCAGGAAATAGACGAAAGTTACAATAAAGATGAATAGAGTATTTCCACCTCTACGAGTAAAAGAGAATAATGGTTCTCCCGAAAAAGATCCTATTGTTACAGCTGTTCCATG
>JAEOTK010000300.1 GCA_016839875.1 Candidatus Heimdallarchaeota archaeon | reverse complement strand
TGCCTAAATCTCTAGTTAACTCAACCATAAAATCTTCCTTGATTAAGTCATATGCTTCTATTGATTTATCTTTAAAACTATCAGGTAAGGAAAAGAACCGATCCGATCCTTTAACAGCAATTGCTTTAAGTTTTTTAGAACCCATAACAGCTCCTAAACCAGTTCTTCCTGCAGCTCTACCTCCATTGTTCATTATCGCAGCGAATTTAACAAGATTCTCACCTGCTTGACCAATACATGCAATTTTGTATGTATCATCATTCAGATCTTCAATCAATAACTCTTGGGTTTCAGAAGTTCCAGTTCCCCAATATTTTGAAGCATCACGTATCTCTACCTTATTGTCTTCTATATGAATATACACTGGTTTGTCTGATGCACCTTCAACAATGATTCCATCATAACCTGCAAATTTTAATTCTGGTCCAAAATAACCTCCTGAGTTAGCTTCACCCCAAAAACCTGTGAGAGGAGATTTCGAGCAAATAGAATATCTTCCTGAGCAAGATGTTGGTAAGCCAGTTAGTGGTCCTGTCATGAAAATTAAGATGTTTTCAGGAGAAAGAGCATCAACATTTTTCTTGTTAAGGAATTTAAAATAATAATAGGCAGCTAAACCACTCCCGCCAACAAATCTTTTAGCTGCTTTCATATCAAGGACTTCATTTCTGACAACACCTGAAGTTAGATTAATATTCAGAATTTTTCCTCTATAACCTCCTTTCTCTTCCCCTAACATATCAAGAAAGAGTCTTTTAATTTCTTCTTCATTCAGTTCTTTTGGATTGACTAAAGATCCTGTGTCGTTGAGTGCGAAATCAACCAATGTCCCTAAATTATCCTCTAATTGTTTTTTACTTATTCCAAATTCACTCAATTTAGTTTTTAGATTAATTTGATCAATTAATTCCTCAATTTTAATAATTAGTCTTTCAGCTCCTTCTTCTGGAGTATCAAAAGTTAACCCAACTAAACCAGCAATTTCAGAATAAAGCTTGGTTGTTGTCTCATCTGCCAAACAATACTTCATCATGTGAGGTAAAGTTACAGATACCATTTCACTATGTGGGAGTTTGAAAATTGCTCCAAGAGAATGAGCTAAAGAGTGTGCTCCTCCAATTTGGCTATTACCTATTGCTATCCCTGCAATTGTTGCAGCATTATGCATCTTTTCTCTATATTCTAAGTTATCTAAATTTGCGACTGCACTTGGTAAATAATCGAATACCATCTTGATTGCTTGTAAAGCCATTGCATCTGAATAAACATTCTTCCAATCAACAGTATAAGCTTCGATTGCGTGAGCTAGAACATCAATACCAACAGCTGCTGTTATATCCTCTGGAAGTTTAATAGTAAGGATGGGGTCTACTATTGCAATATCAGGTACTAGTTCCCTATGTGCAACGCTAAGTTTTTGCTTAGTTTCCGGATCTGTGATGACGATTGCCCAATTAGCTTCTGATCCAGTTCCACTTGTTGTAGGAACAGCAATCATTTTAGCTTTATCTCTTAAGATTAACGAATCCTCTGGAAAAACGCTAGCTATTTCCATCTCAGGATTTTCATAAAGTACCCAGATAGCTTTTGCACAATCAATAACAGATCCTCCTCCAACAGCTATTATCCAATCAACTTCTTCTTTTATTGCATAATTTACTCCTTCTTTTGCTAGTGGAATAGTTGGTTCGAAAGAAACTTTATCAAAAATTGAAACTTTAAAATCTCTTTGTTCAAGTCTTTCTACAACTTTCTGAACAATTCCAAGCTCTATAAGTGCTGCATCTGTTACTATAAGAACACTTTGTCCTTGAATCTCATCTAATTCTGAAATAGATCCCTCTCCATACACAATTTTTCTAGGAGCAATGTAGAACCACATACACATCTTCTCTTCTAGTTAGTTATCAAAGAAATTCTGTGTCAATTTTTTGTGCAGAATTAACAAGTTCTTTTGCAGCTTTTACAGCTCGCATAACTTTTGCTTTGTCCCCCACTAATTTAAATTGACGTGTAACTATGCCTTTTAACGGATCCAAATCACCATTAATTACTTTTAACCAATTTGAGTATGTTCCTATATATTGATATTCTGTTTTAGGGAGTTCATCTCCTTCTTTAAAGAAATCTACACTCCTACAATCACCATGCCAAAGATCCAAGTAGTATATAACTCTCTCTGTGAGTTTATCATCTGGTTCAATAACGAATAGAAAATCACCTTCCCAAGTTTTTGCTGCTTCTTTATAATCTATTGAATTGTTTAAAACATCCATGTACGCTTCTATCCATTCACGAGTAAGGAATTTTATTGCCATTTTATCACTCTACTTCTAATACATTCTGCTAATTTGGTTGCTTTTAAAACTTATTTCGCTCGCAAGAGTTTATAATTCCCATAAATTAAGCTAAAATCAAGTATGATTCCCGAATGGATTCTAGAATGGATCAAAAAAGATAGACTAGTTAGAAATAAGTTCAAAATTAGTCATAAATATGTTAGAAGTTCAAAAAGAATTCAGCTGATGAAAGAAACAAGAAATGAATCTGATAAGCTAACGTCGTTCAAATATATGGTTTCTTCCACGAAATACGGTAAATACTGGGTACGATACAATGAAGGTTTGTATGAGTGTTCTTGCCCGTTCTTCAAACATCGGGGAATCTGTTCACACATTTTTGGAGTATGTCAAATTACAGACATCTGGCCAAAAAAAGAAATTCTTTTTCCACCTGAAGAGAAAAACTGAAAACGATTCTTT
>JAEOTK010000299.1 GCA_016839875.1 Candidatus Heimdallarchaeota archaeon | reverse complement strand
GCTATTGGTAAAGGTAGTTTTATCGGAGCTAAAGGGAATTCAGGAGTAATTTATTCACAATTCCTAATAGGTGTTGTTGAATATTTAGAAAAAGCTGAAAATATCACCCCCAAAGTTTTCTCTGAAGCACTAGTTGAAGGAACTGATTTTGCTTATGATTCTGTTTTAAATCCCACTGAAGGAACCATACTTACAGTAATGAAAGAAGTTACTGAAAAATCAAAAACATTGATTCAAGAAAATCCTGGTATTGAATGGATTGAATACATGGAAGCACTTGTTGAACTTGCATTTGATTGTCTAGAAAGAACAAAAGAGATGTTAGATGTATTAAAAGAGGCAGATGTAGTTGACGCAGGAGCTAAAGGTTTTGCTCTGATCCTTGAATCCTGGAAAGATATAATTTTAGCTAAGTAAATCTTAGAGAAGTGAGGGGAAGTTTTGTACATAGTGATAAGTGGACCAAAAGGTATTGGTAAATCTACATTTCTGAATGAATTGAGTAAAAAACTAGTTGGAAAATACTTACTAGGAGGAATTATAACTCTAGGGCAAGAAGAAAGAAAGTTTTTAGACATCAAAACTCAAGAAACCTCTTGTTTTTCAAAAGAAGAAAATGAGAAAGGTCTTCAAATAGGAAAATTTCTAATTTCAGAGAGAGCTCTGAATTTTGCAATAAAAGCAATAGAAAATTCTTCTGAATCTGAGATAATATTCTTAGATGAAATTGGGAGACTTGAATCAGAAAAAAAAGGCTTGTATTCAGCAGTTTACAAATTATTTTCATCGATAAATAAATCGAAAAAGATTATTATTTTAGGTGTAAGACAAGAAGTGATTCCTCAATTAAAAAAACTATTCTTAATTTCTCCTCAAGAAATCCTGATTATAGAAGGAAGACCATATGAACGGCTTTTAGAAGAAGTTTTTGATTTTATAATTTCAGAATTAGAATGAGGGAGGGAGGGTTGTGAGCTGAAGAATGTTTTAGTAGCTCACAACCAACTATTCTAAAACTCAAACTTATTTAAAATCTTCTATTTGGGAATTTGAGGACTATAATTAGGTTGTTTTTCACAGAAATTAGGAATTTTACAATCTTTTGTTTTTAGGTAAAATTGATAATAGATGCTATAATTGAACTGATAGATTTAGCTGACGAACCTCCACTTACTGTTCCTATTCCTGAAGATAACCTATATTGCCTTTGTAGTCACAATATTAGCTCTACTAATATTTGGATTTCTAGTTTTAGAAAAAAGCGAAGATAATTCTTCTAGCTTTTATTTTTTATTGAAATTACAGAAATCTTATAAAGATTAAGCATTTTCAAAAGCACGTGAGAAAGAAACAGCTTGCCATAATCATTAGCTCTGTTGTTATTATTGCAGCTGGTGTGGGTGTTTATTTTTTAATCCAGAATCTTGGTGCACAGACAACTGTAGCACCAAATTATACACTCAGAAATGTTAATGGATCAGATTTTACTGTAGCTTCTCTGGAAAACAAGACAGTACTATTTGATTTCATGAGTGTATCCTGCATTCCTTGTAAACAAATGTATCCTATCTTAGCTGATCTCTTGGAAGATTCAGATTTACAAAATGATTTCGAGATTATATCAATTGAAACAGACAATACTACAACTATTCCACAATTACAAGCATTTGCCAGTGAACAAGAGATCACATGGACTTTGAGTATTGCTCAACCAGAAATGGTTATCGAATATGGAATACTTGAGATTCCAGCTTTTGTAGTAATCAATTCTGAAGGAGAAATAACTTTTGCTCAAGAAGGAATACTGTCATTTGACACACTTAAAGAAGAATGTTTAGCAGCTATTGAAGGTAGAAGTGAACCAATCCAAATTACAAGTTATCAAGGTTTTCTGATCGGTTTTGCCATTGTTGTGGCTATAACCTCTTTCTTCTCTCCCTGTTCTTTCCCTCTTCTTCCAGGTTATGTTGCACATATTATTGGTGTTGATACTACAAAAGAAGAAGATGAGACAGATTCTCCAAAAAAGAATTATATCCTTTACCCAATTTTAGGATTGAGTGGAGGAATTGGTATTCTATTGAGTTATCTAATTTTAGGTATTGTAATTAGTGCAGCTGGTAATGCAATTCTTCCTTACATAGTTTATGTACTCCCCGTTATTGGAGGTATTTTCATTCTCTTTGGAATCTTAATGTTTACAAATCTCGAAATTTCTTTCTCAAGATTTCTAGGTTGGATTAGGAAGGGACAAATGAAAATGACAGAGAAAGAAAGAAGATTTGAAACTGGATGGAAAATCCTCAGTACATTTCTCTATGGATTTGGGTATGGAGTAGCATCTTTAGGATGCAATGGACCCATCTTCCTTGCTTTCAGTCTTCAGGTTGGTGCTCAACCCACTGTATTGAAAATGATCTTCGCTTATCTAGCCTTTGGATTAACCATCATTTTACTCATGGTTGGTGTAACTGTTATACTTATTTTCTCAAAGGATATTATAGTACAAAAACTTAAAGCTTCAACAGAAATAATTAAGAAAATTAGTGGAGCTATAATGATTGTAGTAGGGATATATTTATTATTTGAATTTATTTTCGGAAAGTAGATTACAAATGAGAAAGAAGCTTATAGTAACTGTTTTACTCATTGGTTTTTTCACAATATTGCCAACTCAATCAATAGAAGCAACAAAAACATATGGGATCTCTTCTGTTGTTAAAACTCCTCAAGCTCTATATCAAAATGAGAATATGACAGTGACTGTTGAGTTTGAAAATTCTTCTCAGATATATTCAGTAAAACTGCTCGTATGTCAACTAGAACCTGTTTATAGATGTGATGCATTTCCCATAGTTATGCAAAATGATACATCAGATATATTCTCAGCTGATT
>JAEOTK010000298.1 GCA_016839875.1 Candidatus Heimdallarchaeota archaeon | reverse complement strand
GTTTCGAAATCAAGTAAGATTATCTTGATTTTTGCTCTAATATAGTATATCAGAGATAGAGATTCAAATTTCGCTTTTTCTTCCAAGTATGTGATAATGTCTTCCAGACATTTATCAGCTTCAGTAAGTTCATCTAAACTCAAGGTTAGAGTATATCTTTTCAAGAAGATCAAAGAGAGTAGAACTAATGTTTTTGAACTCAAAATCTCATTTCCAAGTTCATCTGCAAGAACCATAGCTGGTTGCAGAAATTCTTGTGCATTTCCATAGTTATTTTTCTTATACTCTAGAAAACCTAGAAGAAACCAGTAGAAAGATTTCTGTGTTGGTGTGAGAATTCCTTCACTTTCCTTATCGATCTCTGACATTACGTTTTCAACTTGAGATATCTGATCTGCATATAGTAGAATTTCTACATATTTCATTTTCATTGAAAAATCCTTGAAGTTCATTTTTTCAATAATCTCAAGTGTCTTATCCATCTCTAAAATTGCTTTCTCGAAATCTTCTCTAGCGAAATATACTTCAGCAATATTGGAGTAAAGAACATATAAAGATCTGAAGTCACAAGACCATTGTTCAATTATAGTTTTGCTTTTATCATACCAAAACATTGCTTCATCAAGATGTCCCATTTGGAGATAAACATCCCCTATACTCCCATTAATATGACCCAGTAATCGCTCCATCTTTATGTCTTTAGCTATTGCCTCTGCTTTCAAAAATATTTGATGAGCTAGCTGTAAATTTCCTCTATCTAGTTCAATGACTCCAATTGTACTATGAATCTGAGCATGGATAATTCGATCATTAATTGCTCGATTAATGTTTAAACATTCCTCAGTTTTGTTTCTAGCTATGGATAAAACGTAGTTAGAGCGTAGATAAGTTGCATCCATTTCAAGCATATACATCTGAATTAGTTTGAACAAATCCCCTTGGTATTCTTTTTCATCATGATAACTGAGTATCATGAAATTGAAACAGTTTTCTCTATTTTCTTCATACTTCTTGAAATTTTGAACTAAAAATCCATGAATAGCTTCAATGTAGAACAAAAATGCGAATAACAAAGAACCCTTCAATTCAATTCTAAATTTCTTTATTAGCTCTTCGTATTCTTCATTTTCACCTTTAAATATTAAGCATAATGTATACCATAGACCAATACCTGCTGATTGTGTTTCTTTGTACAAATCTTCCAATGTATCAAACTTACTTTGGTGATAAAGCACTCTACCGAGGAGAAACATTAGATAAATTGAGTTATCAGGAATAACGTCTTTTACTATAAGTAATATGTCTTCAATTTGACGTAAATTTAGATCAGGAACAAGATTAGATACTTTTAGAATTCGATCTCTTTCGTCCTCACCCAACATAGAAAATATAGAAGCCATTTCTGGAGGAAGGACGAAATTCATTAATTAGGCTATTCTCTTTTCTGTTAAAAATGTTAACTTAAAGGATGGAATTTAATACCAGAGAAATTTAAATATTCCATTTTCACAATTAAGAGTAATAATCAAATCACAATTAGCAAAGGTTTGAAGTAAAATGACATCTCATCCACTTTCCCTGAAATTTAAAGAACTAATCAACGTTTTAGGGAAAGAAAGATTATCTCAAGAAGCTGCTAAATCATTGATAATCAAAATATTCCTATTAACGAAACATGGAGTAGTCAAAAATTTCGAAAAGAAGCAAAAGAGATTATTCCTGAATGATCTGCTGGTAATGAATCAGGCGCCATTTTCTAGCCTAAGTAATCTACTAGAAAAATACCATGTTATCCATAGAACCTATGATGTAAATATCCTTGAACAGATTTTTACTAGTATTCAAGGCATTTCGATGAATGATTTCTATGGAAACTTATTTGAATTAAGTGATCAGAAAAAGAAAGGGCAATTTTTTACTGATAAACAGATAGTAAATCAGATTTATCGAGACATCTTCTCTGATAAGAGGATAGATAAGAACAAATCTCAAACTGTGGTTGATCTTACTGTAGGTATTGGTGATTTTCTTGAACCTATTTTATTTAAGGAAGAAATGATATTTTATGGAGTAGAGCTTGATCCTCTTTCTTTTGAATTTATGATGTTCAATATCATTTGGAATCCGGATGTTTCTAAAGTCAAGAAATCAAAATTGATACTCACCCTAAGACAAGGAGATTCCTTACTAGGATTTCATCAAGATAGTGTTTTGAGGATATTAAAATCTTCCAAGGAGAAAAAACTACATTGTGATTTAAGAGAAAAGAGAGTTGAAGTTCTAAAACGTAATCACATAACAGAAGATGAAATTATTGAAATTCTGCAGATAAGAAACGATTTAGAATACAGTTTCAGCTGG
>JAEOTK010000297.1 GCA_016839875.1 Candidatus Heimdallarchaeota archaeon | reverse complement strand
TTGAAATTTTATGGCTTAAATCTCAGCTCTCATTACTTGAGATGAATTCTAAAGAAGCAAAAGAAATCTTAACTGAAGCACAGCAATTAGCTGAGGATAAAGGTTTCAACAATCTAGCTTTGAAGGTCATCAAGGTAAAAGAGCAACTGTTAGAACAGATAGTAAAATTGGAAGAGCTAGAAGTAGAACCACTGATAATCTCAAGAAGAATGGAAATTCTGAAGGTTGAAATTGGTTTTGATGAGATTAGAAACTCTGACAGATTTCAATTTAAACAACAAATCTAATTGCTACAATTATAATCGATTTGGGGAAAAGTTTTATTTGAGAACGATATAGCTTATTTAATTCACAAAGGTGTAAACTTTGCAGGAAGGCTTTACTTACAAGTTAAATGATATTCTGAAACTAACTATAGAAGGGAAATATTACGAAGCAATAGAAGAAACAGATTTAGTTTTGCAAAAAGAGAATGCAACCAAAGAAGAGAGAATAGAAGCATTAATTTTGAAAGGTAAAAGTCTCTTCTTGTTATCTTGGCATGAATCAAGGATAGAATGTACAGAAGAAGCTATGGAGATATTAGAAGAAGCTTTTCAGCTGAGCGAAGAAATAAAAGATAGCTTACTAATGTTTGACTCATTATATTGGATATTATGGATACTAAATGAGGATAGAAAAAGCAAAGAATTTCTAAACGAATATGATAAGTTTGAAGTAATCTATGAAGATTTGATTCGAGAATATCCTTCCCTCTCTGATGAGAAGAAATCAATTTTGCTTCTTGTGCGAAGTATGTCTTTATTTAATAAAATAAACGTAGAAATAAATTTTGGCTGGAAATTTGAGGAAACAAAAAAATTGCTAGAAAAAGCTCTAGAACTTACTTCTACAAAGAAGAGCGATTCAATCGAAATAAGAGAAATGCAAATGTTTCTCTACAATTATATCGCATACTGTAACAGTAGAATTGGTGAATATGAAACTGCAATTAAGTACAGAAGAAAAGCATTAGTAATTGCTGAAGAGAATGAAAATGGATATGAGATAAGCAGAATTTTAAGACATATAGCTGGTGCATTTTGGGCTAAAGGAGATTTTGATCAGTTATTGGAATATGCTTTGAAGACAAAAGAAGTTAATGAGAAAATTGGCAACACTAGAGCTTTAGGTCATACTCATTTTCAAATTGGTTTATATCATTGTGAAACAGGTAATTGGAAGAAAGGCTTCGAACAATTTCAAAAATCTTATAACATTCTCTCTGATGATGGTAAGAGAGAAGAATTTGATGGTAAGCTAAATAATCTCGGTGCTTGTTGCTTATTTATGGGAGATTATGATAGAGCTATTGAATTTTTCGAGAAAACTATTGAATGGAACAGGAAGAAAGGATTTCTATATGAAGTTAATTTTACTCTTGGAAATTTATCTGTTGTTTATAGAAATAAAGGGGAGATAGATAAAGCAATAGAGATTCAAAAGGAAAGAATTGCGTATTTCAAAAGGATGGGAATGAAAAAAGATTATGGTGGTTCTCTTTTCTTAATTAGTACCTCTTATAGTCTTAAGGGATTATTTAATAAAAGTGTCGAAACTCTCAAAGAAGCTTTAGAAATCTCCGATGAAATAGGACATAAAACAACTTCTATACATATCTTAACTCATTTAGTTGAACTAGCAGTGGAACAAAACAAGATAGATATGGCACAAAAATTCTATCAAGAACTAAAAAGAAGAGAAGAACACTTAGAATATAGAATATCTAAATCTGTTGTACTTTATGCAGAGGCTGTTATTTCGAAAAGAAGTAATAATCCAAGAGACAGAGTTAAAGCAGAACTCATACTAGATCAGCTTTTAAGTGAGAGAACAGAATATGCGAATCAACTCGATTTACTTTTTCAAATGTGTGATCTTCTTTTAATAGAAATGAAAGCTTCTTCTGATGAGAAAATATTGGATAAACTCCAGAAATATGTTAATAAGTTGATAGAATTAGCAACAAAAAATCATGTTTCTCGTATGATTGTTCAAGGACTCTGGTTCAAATCTCAGCTTTCCTTGTTAGTTTCAGACTTTGATAAGGCAAAAGAACTACTTACTCAAGCTCAGATTATAGCTGAAGATACAGGTCTGAATCATCTAGTGTTAAAGATTACTAAATCCAAAGAGGAGCTTACACAACAAATAATAAAATTAGAAGATCTTGAATCAACCACTGTTACTATTGCTCAAAGAATGGATGTTATTAAGATAGAGAATGGATTCAAAGAGATAAGAACTTCAGAAAAATTATTCTCTATTAAAATCTAACTTATTTCTTTCCATTTTCTAAGATGAAGTTAATTAGATTAGCTATTATAACTGAATCTGATTCGGGATAAATGATAATTTCTTCAGTTCTATCTCTACCCTTGATTATCAATTCTAATCTTCCATCAGGGTTAACTTTACATGTTTCTATAGCGAAAACAGGTACAGCATAGGTTTCCTTTCCTGGTATCTTAACAAAGAATCTCTTGTTTGATATCCAAAGAGTTCCATTTTGACCAAAGACAGATCCTTCAGCATGTCGAAGAGAATCTACATAAAGTATCTTCTCTCCAGCTAATTCTTGAATGTCATCCATTTCTGTTGTTAGAGTTCGATTTACTGAAGACAGAGCCATCAACTGATCTACTGCTGATGCAAATAATGGATCTTCTATTGAAACAAACTGTACTCTATCATCTTTTTCTATTAGAACAATCATTCTATGTCTTGTTAAAGCTATTAAAGCATCAGAACTACCACCTGTAGTATAGAAGTTATGTGCTCGAGCTGTTCCTTCTACTACTACCTTCTTTCCTTCGAAGAATCGGTTAAACAGTTTATCATCTTTAGCAAAGATATAGGTATAGTCTTCAGTGTTCAGCTTCTCTGTAAAGTTTCCTACAGAATAGAACCCATATTCATGAGCTCCTCCAGCTGTTTCATAGAACCTTTCTA
>JAEOTK010000296.1 GCA_016839875.1 Candidatus Heimdallarchaeota archaeon | reverse complement strand
TCTTACAGCTGGGCTTTCAATAAAAGAAGTAAAAGAATACCCCTATACAACATTTGGACAATTCCCCTTTGTAGAGAAAAGTGAAGATAGATATTGGAGAATAAAGAATAATAAAATCGAAATTCCAATGATGTTCTCAATAAAGGCAAGTAAGGAATAGATTTTAACCTTATTTCTTGTACATATCTACTGCAGCATCAGGTATTTTTAGAATACTCATTCCTTCGACTTTAGGACCTACATGACATAGTACACCAGGACCTAAAGGATTATTGATATAGTTTAAAGGTTTGAGTTTATTAATGACTTTTTCTGCTAGCTTATCGAAATCCAGATTGTCCATACCATATAGTCCTGATATTGCATAATTTCCGTATTCTTTGGCATGATTGGTAATTATTTCTTCTATCCTTTCATATCCTGCTTCTATTCCTTTTACAGATTCCAAAGAATTAATCATTCCGTCATCAAGGTAAAGTAAAGGTTTTTTGTTTAGCAAATCACCTAGTACTTGTTTTGCTTTTCCTATTCTTCCCCCTCTTTGTAGAAATATTAAGTCTCCAACAAGGAAGTAGAGCTTATTAGTTGGAATCATTTCTTGAATTTCTTCTATTACAGTCTTTAATTCCATTCCTTGATCTCTTCTCATAGATGCATGTATAGCCATAAGTGTAGCAGCTTGAGTAACAACTCTTGTATCTATGCAAGTTATTTTCTCTTTATCTACTCTTTTGGATGCAATTGCTGCATTTTGGTAAGTTGCAGAAAGACCTGAACTAACTCCTAAAAACAGAACCTCATCATGAGTTTTCAAAGCTTCTGTAAAAGCATTAATAAAATCAAGAGGTGATGGTTGAGTTGTGGTTATCTTCTCTTTGGAGTGTAACAGTTCCTGGATGAACTTTTCTCTAGACATTGTTACACCATCTAGATAATCTTTGTCACCTATTATTACATGAGCTGGAACAACAATGAATCCATATTTCTCTTTATACTCTTCAGGTAAATCTGAAGTTGAGTCCATTATAATTGCGAATTTGCTTGTCACAAATTGAAAAATAGCTAGCTTGCTTATAATATTTTATCTGAAATGGTAGCTTATCATCATATAACATTAAGATTTTACCATACATCCCCTGGTTGAGGAGCTCTTCCAGTTCTTGCAACAAATTTATTGTATTTAATAGCTGTTTGATATGCATCCACTATACACCAAATCTGAACTCCTAGTATTCCAATAATAAGTACTATAAACAATGGGAGCACATACCATATCAACCACATAGCACTTACTCCCAAAACAATACCTCCTCCAGCTATACCCAAAATGAATCCTATTCCTCTTCCAGTCTTACCAGCATAGATCTGACCTAATCCAGGCATTACGAACCATGAAAGTATCAGTGCTACAACTTCGCTTTTATGAGGTAAATATGCTTGAGGAGCAACATATTGAACTGTAGGTTGTTGATATGGTCCAGAATGTGTAGGCTGCTGAACCTGAGGTTGGTATTCTACAGATTGACTTTCTCCCTTTTGAAAACCAACCAAACTTGCTCCACAATGGGGGCAGAATTTAACATTATCTTCTATTTGCATTCCACAATTTGAACAGAACATTTCTATCCCTTTATTTAATCTCTCAAAGATAATTTAGCTTCTCACTTTTATAAATGTGACTTAATAAAAAAAACAAAAAAATAAAACACTGTTTTTTCTCAAAACTGCAAGACTCTACCGACATAAAAGTTAAAAAAGGCTTTCTCAACATAGTAATACAATCACTTTTTAAGTGAATAATCGAAAATTAAGATAATAATAATAGACAATTAAGAAATCTACGAACGTTCGAACAAGGTGTAGAAAATTGAAACTAGAACAAAATAAATTCTATGTACTAGATGGTGGTTTAGAAAAGTGGATTTTCACCAGTAGAAATGAGGCAATAACTCAGATGAAATCTGTTGTAAAATCAGGTGACGGTGATAATGCTAAACTTCTATGTATTAATGCTCAAGATGATGAATGGGAAATAACACAAGTTCCTTGGCAAGAAATAGCGTTTGAATTAATAAAAGAACAAGGGTGAATATAAATGGAAATTGTTCAGATTCCAATAAAGAAAATTTCTCCATCAGCATTCCAGCCAAGAGAAACTTTTGACAAAGAAGCTATTGAAGAATTGGCTGAATCTATTAAAGAATTTGATCTCTTAAATCCAATATTGGTAAAGCCAACAGGCGATGATTCTTACCAAATTATTGCAGGAGAGAGAAGATGGAGAGCTGCTCAGTTTGCTGGATTGAAGAAAATTTATGCAATTGTAAAGGATATAGATGATAGTAGGCAAAGAGTAGAATCATTAATTGAAAATATCCATCGAAAGGATTTGTATATGATTGAAAAAGGTAGAGGAGTATTAGAAATCTTCAGAGCAGAAGGAATTATCCAAGGTCCAAAAAGCTTAGCAAATATAATTAATAGTATTGAAAGGAAGAAATCGAGAGATCTTTCATTGATTCCCACAGAAGAAAAAATAGATGAAATTTGTACTAAAATTCATATCAAACCAAATACGTTAAGATTATGGCTTGAAGCAGCTTCAGTTGAGCCTGATATTATAAAAGAAGAACTCGGAAAACCTGCAGAAGATCGAATTCCAGAAAGAGTTTTATCAAGACTTTCAACAATCGCAGATCCTAATTTACAGATGAGTACATATGCTAAGATTGTAGAACAAGAAATGGGAAAAGATCAAGCAAGTAAGTTTGTATCACAAATTAAGAAAATACCAGCAGAACAAAGAGAAGCAGTGTTAACTACAGGTATTCCAATTGAAATTATAGGTGATGCAAGAGAAGGGTATAGCATCGAAGTTCCTAAAGAAGAAATAGATGCTGTAAAAAAAGCAGTAGAAATTGGGAAAAAGAAAAAAGCAGAGATTTTAACCAAACCAATTATTATTGAACGAGGTAATCATAGACGCAACCTTCAAGCTCACAATAAAATTCTTGATCATCTTGATGATCTCTTCTGTCCTTGGTGTGGTAAAAAAGGAGACACACATCTTAGGTGGAAATGTCATTCAGATGAAACCCTAAATGAAGCAAGAGAGCAATGTAAAGAAAATCATGAAGATGCTTCCAAAAGAGAAGAAGTTGATAAAAGGTTTATGAAATAGACTTCTCTCCTATTCTTTTATTTCACATTAATTTTATATTATACTTATATCTGATTCACATGGTTATATACCATGGGAAAAGAAACAAAATCTGTTCTAATTACCGGAGCAGGAAATGGAATTGGCTTAGCAATAACCGAATATCTATCTCAAGAAGATGTGTTTGTTATTGCAGCTGATTTTGACAAAGAATCTTTAAAGAAATTTGCTAATAGAGAAAATATCCTCCCTATTTACCTTGATGTCAGAAAAAATGAAACAATCCTAGAAGTTGCAACACAGTTATCTAGTACTGTTAAAGGACTAGATTGTTTAGTAAATAACGCTGGTATTTTTCTTGGAGGATCTTTACTTGATATAGATCTTACTGAATTAGAGAGGATAATTGACATCAACGTGTTAGGATATGCAAGAGTTACTCAAGCGATGTTTCCCCTTCTTCAGAAAAACAAAGGACAAATAATCAACATTAGTTCTGAAGTAGGAAGGTTTTCTTTTCCATTTAATGGTCCTTATAGCATGACAAAGTTTGCAATTGAGTCTTTTTCAGATTCTCTAAGAAGAGAATTGATGTTTCTTGGAATGAAGGTAATTATCATCCAACCTGGTGCAATAAAAACTCAATTATCAAGCAAGACGATTGATGAATATAGCAAATATCGCCAAGATGACTACATCTTTAGTGATCAAATCAATAGGCTTTGGCCAATCCTTGAGAAAGAAACTTACTCAGATCCTCTTCATATAGCAAAAATAGTGTATAAAATCATTGGTAAACGGAGACCTAAAAATCGATACAGAGTGAAAAACAATAGACAGAGAAGAATATTAGAATTCTTTCCATCTTCCTGGGCTGATTTCTTGATAAAATATCTGATTTGAAAACACGTAACATTTAAGAAAAACATCATGAACATGGTCTTTCATGGTATATATTGTTACTAGAAATTTCGGAATGGATTTTATCTATTTGGATATTCTGTTTTGTGTTATCTGGATGATTTTGTTGCTAAGAAAAAGATATGTTCTTCAATGGATTTTCGGCTTGTTTGGAGCATGTGTTGTCTTTTTCACTGATTACGTGATTTGGTTCTTAGTTAAAGGTTCTAGAGTATTCCATGAAGTTCCATTCAGTGAAGGACTTTTCCTCCTATATTTCTCCTTTACTTATGGAATGATAGAATTCAGTTATGTTGCTGTGATGTTTAGTGCGAAAGATTGGAAAACAATGTTAAGATGGAGTTTGTTGCTATATGGAGGTTGGTTTGCTATCAGTTTTCTGTCACAGTGGATTCCGTTACATGACACAGCCATC
This sequence comes from Candidatus Heimdallarchaeota archaeon, assembly GCA_016839875.1. Next base: position 3,448 of record JAEOTK010000296.1, on the reverse strand, counting down.
TCAATTTCTAGAATAATGACTGATTTCAGATGGGGTCAAATAGGGATGGTTATTGGTGGTTATCTAGCTCTTATAATCCTAAAGTATACTTGGGAGCCTTTTAAGCACCTTACTTGGAAAAAGATTGGATTTCTAATTCTCGTTGGTTTCTTAGTTCACTTCGGTATGGAAATCACTCTTCTTTCAGCAGGTATAAGACCACTAGAAACAGGAGCTCTTGGTGTTTTGTTTTTCAATAGTTTACTAGAATTTAATTCAGGTGTGCCATATCTCTACTTTGGGTGGGTTCTATTAAGAAACTGGAAAATCAGCACGGGGGTTACGGATGATTCTCAACCTTCAGAAGAAGGAACAGAAACTATTGAAATTGTTGAGAGCACAAACTAATATTGTGTAAAAAAAGAATTAAGAGGGGTGCTCTACTTTTCTTCTTTTTCTACTAGAATTCTTATACCACTTCCAAGCGATCCCCCAAGGGTTCCAAATACGAAACCCAAAAGGGTAACAATTAATATCAAAATCCATCCAAAACCTGAGCTTCCTGTAATAATAGCTCCAATTTGGTCTATTAGTACATCTACATTAGAAGATATTGCATCAATAACAACAAATATCGTCCAAGCTAATCCTACACCAATGCATCCAGCTAATGCTCCTTGATTCATCTTTTTGTAGAACATTCCACCAACCAAAGCAGCTAATACTGATAAATACCAAATCGTAGTATATACAAATATCAAAGCTAAAATGAAGCTTATTCCGATTCCGATGAATTTTGAATAATCATTTACAAAATCAATAATCTTTATTTTTGTAAATTTTTCAGTTGTCATGTTAATGGCTCCTGTTTAAAAATTATAGTTGACTCTATCCAAGATTCTTGAAATTCTTCAATGGTGTCAGAAGCGAAATATTGCACGTGATATTCTCCTCGCAAAAACATTTCTAACTGATCCACATAGTGCTTAGAAATAGATATTCCTCTCTGACCAGATGGAATAATTGATAGGGAATTATTCAGATTATTGAAATCAATAATCATTCTCTCAGATGCACCTCCACTACCTAGAGATACTCTGACCTCACCATCCCTCCAAATTGATTTCCTATATACTGGATTAACTGTATCTTCTGTTCCGTCAACTCCAACAGGACCATAAGATAATGAATCAAAACCTGTTAGATTAGGAATGTATTTAGTATTTATCTCTCCCCATTTCCACTCTGATATATCCTCTGTTTCAAAGAATTCTTCTAATCCACCTAATGCCAAATTGAAAGATCTTAGAATTATATCGTCTCTATCTTCTATACCAGGAGTGTTGATATCATCAAACCAACTTGAAGAAGCATTGGTTTTTGTTAAAACCTCTAATATAACATGACCTGGAGTTCTTGGACAACCAAGCTGAGACATATCATCTGAAAAAGTTTCTTCCTGAAAAATCTCTAACCATAAATAAAAAATAGCTGGTACAGCTTCGTCTTTATCCATTTCAAAATTCCATAGATTGAGTAAATCAAGAGCACTTTGTTGAAGATTACTTCTAGAGCTGATCGATTCAATGACATTGATTAGGTAAGGCGTGAAATTACCTGCTTTAACTGAATAGACATCTAGTTGTATTTCTTTCATATCATCTATAGAGAAGTCATCTCCAGATGCAATTATTTCTCTTATTCTTCTTGCTCGATAGCCATTAGATACATCTAATGGTTTTTGCAGATGGTATGGATAATTAGAACCTGCACTGATTTGATTAGCAGAAACTACAAAGTTAATTTCAGGATTTTCAGAAACAGGTAGGAACTCAAAAGGAACATAATCAATCCATTCACCATTTCCAGCAGAGCCATTGTAGGGTAATGATCCATTGCCAAAATGCCATCCTGGTATGTTACTATCATCTCTTATTGGCACATCTCCAGTAGGCCTTATTCCAATACTGCCATGAATGTCTGCGTAAACTAAATTTGATGCGGGCGTTGAGAAATGGGATGATGCTTCACTAAAATCAGCTATATTTTTCGAATGTGCCCAACCATATAGAGCTCGAGCTTCATAAGAAACATTGTGTGCTATCCACTTACAAGCAATTACATCATCTATATATTCAGAAATGTCTGCTTTGTTATCAATGTATTCCGTCATAACTGGACCATGAACTGTGCTTTTTACCTCAAAAATCTCTGCATCTTGCTTCTTAATCGGTATTTCTAATTCGTTAACTATGTAAGCAGTTTCTTCTCCTTTGTACCAATAATGAGTCTCATTTATTCCTTTATAATAGTACCAATCAATCACATCAAAACCTGTATTAGTAATACCCCATCCTACATAGTTGTTGTGTCCAACAATTGGATAAGGAACACCTGCAAGAAAGAAACCATATACGTTAAAATCTGATCCAGGTTTAGTATTAACTAAATGAGCTTCATACCATATTCCAGGTAAATCGTGTCCTAGATGCATATCATTACACATAATTGGTTTTGAAGTATCTGTCTTATTTCCTCCAATTACCCAATTATTAGATCCTACGAATTGACGATTTTCAATAAATTCCTTTTCCCTTGGTATACTCTCAATTCCTGTCATAAAATTGGAGAAAAGATCTGCTAAAGTATGAATTTGCTCTTTTTCCTCTAAAGACATTTCAATACTTTCCCTTCGTAAACTCAAAGATGAAGAGGATGAATTGTATTCTCCATCATCTGTTGTTACTGGAATCTGATATACAAGATCAAATAGTTCAAGATAATCATCTATCCCCAATGCATCAAAAATTCTAAGATTTGTAAAGTCTGAATATGACCATGTTAGGTCTTCAGACATGTATTTTGTGAAACTTAATGTATCTATAGGTGACCAGAATGATGGTTCGAAATTTAGAAATAGATACTCAAGTGGTAGATTTTTGACATTCTTAATGTAGAAGTTTATACCTTCTGAATATGCAACCATTTCTTTAAGGATGATTTTATCATCAGGATGGTTGCTATTAACTAAGTCTTCATAGGTTTTTTCTGCCCAATAGCCTTTAAGTTTAGTCAAGCTGAATTTATCTGCATCTAACGCTTGAGAACCGAGAACCTCTGATAATAATCCTCTAGTTATTCTTCTAGCCATATCCATTTGAAAAAGTCTATCTTGTGCTTGAACATATCCTAAAGCAAACACAAGATCACTCTCTGAAGTCCCATAAATGTGTGGAACTCCCCATTGATCTCGAAAAACAGTAACATCACCCTCAAGACTTTGAGCTTTGATTATTTCAGTACTTTTTACATCTTCAGGAATTTCCCAAACTCCTTCTCCTGGAAACAAAAAGTTACCCAAAGGAGGAATTAATCCAAAGGGAATTGAAAAAGCAACAAACAAACCAATTGTAATTAAAGAAACTATACATAGATTAAGAATTGTCTTCTTTTTTTGTTTCATATAATA
>JAEOTK010000049.1 GCA_016839875.1 Candidatus Heimdallarchaeota archaeon | reverse complement strand
TGGCTGTTTCGTTAATTCCTCTTGTCGTCATTTCTATTATTGACATCAGAACTCTTGATGCAACTATGACAGAAAATGTCAACGAAGAGTTAGCAGTACTAGCTCATAATCTAAATCTACAGACAATTGATTACCTTGAAACTGCAGAAACAGTTGTGGAATCAATAGTTGACAATCCTACAACAATTAGCAACGCTATTAACGCTTCAAGCTTAGATATGATGATCCTTTGGGATAGTTATGAAGGGGCAAATTTTGATAATGACGAAAATATGAAGAATAATAAGACAGCAATAGATTGGGATCCTACTAATGATATTGATCCTGAATATTCTGTATATCTTAATGAAATGGCAGAAAAATTCAGTTTCGCAGAAATCTTTGTAACAGATTCTCGTGGATATGTGTTTGCATGCACTGAATCAGTTCCAGGAGATTTCTTACAAGAGGATGAAGATTGGTGGACAGCTGCAGGTGATTCTGATGATGGTGAATTTTTTGAATTAGGATTTGATGATAGCACTGGTTATTACCTATTAGATATTGTAATGGAAATTTATGATGGTAGTAATTTCATTGGTATAATTAAAGCAGGTTACGATTCCAGTATTGCTGGTATTGCAATAAACAAAGGTATTGATATAACAGGTATTTCAGCAATGCTTCTAGGAACCGATGGAAACATAGTTCATCATGAAACAATCTCTCTAATTGGAACTCCATCTTTAGATCTTTTACCAATCTCATATGAAGGAAATGAAGAACTTCTTGCTGAAGTTCAATCTCGAGCTGATGCTCATGAAGCAGATACACATGAAGTACACCAAATACAGATAGATGGCCTACTTTACTATAGTATTTACGAACATGCCATAGATGAACATGATCATGACTGGACAATAACTGTAGTTGTAACTCGTAGTGTTGCTTCTGTTAATCAAGCTATAAATGTTCAGATACGAAACTCGATTTTTATTGCTGTTGGAGTAACTTTAGTTATTCTTGTTGTTGCTATATTCGTAGGTTCTTCTTTAGCAAAACCAATAGCTACAATCTCATCTATATCCAATGATGTAGCTGAAGGAGATCTCACTGTTGAATTGGAGAAGATGAACACAAAGAGAAATGATGAATTTGGTGATTTATCCAGATCTTTCAATAAAATGGTAGGGAACCTGAAAAATATCATTTCAGCAGCTCAAAATTCATCTGAGAAAGTAGCTTCAACATCTGAAGAATTAGCATCAACATCTGAAGAAGTTAACGCACTTACTGAGGAAATTTCAGCAACAATTCAACAAATCAGCCGAGGTTCATCTACTCAATCAGATCTCTCTGCTAAAAGCATAGAAGAAATAAATGCTATGTCTCAAACAGTTGATCGCTCTCTAGAAGATATTGAAAATACTCTTACTGTAATAGAGGATATTGCTAGACAGACAAACATCCTTGCACTAAATGCAGCTATTGAAGCTGCTAGAGCAGGAGAACATGGTCGTGGCTTTGCAGTTGTAGCTGATAATGTTAGAAAATTAGCTGAAGAAACCAGAAAGAATTCTGTTGAAATTGGTCAAATGACAAGCTCTATTGTACAAAACATAGGTGGAAGTGTCAGAAATCTCCAAGAAACCTTCCAAAATCTAGCCGCTCAATCTGAAGAATTTAGTGCTTCCAGTGAAGAAGTGGCTGCAGCTACAGAAGAACAAACAGCAGCTATGCATCAAATGACTTCAGCATCTCAAGAGCTAACACAATTAGGAGAAGAATTAGCTAATACTATCTCTCAGTTTAAGCTTGTAGCTAAATAGTCAAACTAGGTGAGAATGCTCTTGCAAAAAAATACAAAAAATTCGTTTAGGGGTAACCCAGTTGCCTCTAAACTTAAATTTTATTTTATATCATCTTGGAGTCTAATCTTTCGAAAGGTGATAAAAAATAAAATCTTACAATATTCAAAAAAAGACCAAATCACCCCAAATCTTCTCGCAAGAAGAAAAGGAAAGGATAAGGAGCTATCTAAGATAGTTCTTCCCTCTTTCCTCTAAAACACATGGAATGAAAAAAAATGGAATCTTTAACTCAAACAGAAAAACATCTCATATTTGATGTAAATGATGTAAAACTTGGTATTGAAATAAGTAGAGTAAAAGAGGTTTTTAAAACAAATAAAATCTTCTCTCTACCTAGAACTTCATCTATTGTAGCAGGTATTGTTAACTTAAGAGGAAACATAATAACCATTTTTAATGTGGTAGAACTCTTATTTAATCCATCAAAAGAAAAAAATTATGATTTCTCTGATAAGGAATCAAATATCGTTTTAGTGAATATAAACAATCAAGATATTGGTTTATTAGTTGATCAAGTTGTTCATTTAACTAGCATTCAAGAACAAAAAGAGGTTGATCTAAAAGCACTGAAACAAACTAAACTCAGATTAGTATCAGCTATTACAACTGTTGGTATAACTAGTGAATCTTCTGCTTATTTAGTGAACATAGACAAAATGATGAGTGAATATCTATCTGATAGCAAGAGCTCATATTCAACCTTAGAAGAGGAGGATTTTGATGATTTCGACTATGAACAATATACTCTTCCAGATCTACAGGAAACTGAAGAAGTTGCTTCGCCAGATTTATCCACTAAGAAGGAATCGAAAAAAGCTGCTTCGTCAAAATTATCCACTGAGAAAGAATCTAAAGATACTGCACTTCCTGATGAATCAGTAGAAGAAGAAATTGATGACTTCGATTATGATCAATATACTCTCCCTGATCCTGAAGAAGCGAAAGGTTCAACCCCTCCAGAAAAAAAACCTGATGGAGAAAATAAGAAAGAATCAAAGCTGGATAAACAGGAAGAAAATGATAAGAAAACATAAACTGACAAATTGTCTAAAATATGATATGAAGAAGGAAGATAGATTACAATGTCGGAAAAAGAACTAATATTCAAACTAAACAACATGTTTTACTCAATAGATAGTTATCTAGTAAAGGAAATATTACCTGATATGGTAATTACGACTTCCCCAAATACACCCAATTACTTATTAGGTACAGTATCTCATGGAGGAGAAATATTACCTGTAATTGATTTAACCTCCTTCTTTTATAATGAGCAGGAAGTAACAGAGGATATTTTCAATAGTCCTTCTAGATTCATAGTTGTTGAGAAATCTCACTCTTCAATTGTACTAAAAGTTAGTGATATAATTGGAAATCATGATGTTTCGAAAAGTCAATTCTTTGAAAATATCACATCGATAATAGAAATTACAGATTCTTTCAGATTTAAAAGTACTTTCTTGTTCCAAGATGAAATTGTAATTCAACTTGATGTTGATATACTACTTGAAACAATAGTTAGTGAAACAAGTGTCCAAATTGAATCTTTTCATAAAGCTAATCAAGATCTATATATTTCAGATGTAACAGAACTTTACAATAAAAAAGAAGAATATAACATTCAATTAATAAAAGATCTAGGTTCTGAAGTTATAGCAACCGCACCATTGGTTGAAACTAGAGTAAATCGCGAAATAGATATTGAAAAACATATTTCGGGGATTTTAATTCAAGTTCACAATACCCAAGTATTTATCCAGGACATATATATTGAAGAAGTATTTAGTAAAAGCAAAGTAATAATTGAAGAAGTTCCAAAGGAAATACCTACATTAACAGGAGCTATTAACTATCGTGGAGATGTACTTAGCGTTGTTGATTTAGAAGAAATAATCTTTCCACAAAAGATAATTGATAATGAAATCAACAATCCAGGATCTGAACAAATTGCAATATTAAACTCTAATGATCAAAACTTTGCATTATCTTTCAAAAGAATTCAACAATGGGCAAAAATTAAACTTTCAGATATCAAGAATGTGATTCTTCCCAATAGCTCAAATCAAAATGATTACATTTTTAGAGGTGGTTATATTGATGAAAATGATGATATTGTTTTCTTATTAAATGTCGAG
>JAEOTK010000048.1 GCA_016839875.1 Candidatus Heimdallarchaeota archaeon | reverse complement strand
GAATCATTGTGAAGAAGCATTTCATTGTATTCTTCCCAACTAACGTTCAGTATGTTCAACTCAATCCCTAGCGGAGCTAAATAGGTGGCAATCATCTCTCCATAGACATTTCCAATCGTTCCTTGCAATGTAAGGTAATTGAGTGTCGCTATAGGTTCACCATTAGCTTGTAGTGTGTTGTTTGGTAGCAAGAATAATAATGAAAAAATAGAGACTAGCAGAATTCGAGATAGTTTATGCATATCCAAGACAAAGAATGTGTATCTTTTTAAGTATTATTCCAAGAAGTCGGAAGTTAGAAAATTCTAAAAGAATATTCTTAATAATGACTTAACTCAAGTATAATCAAAGTCAGAGAAGTGGTGTTTTGGCTAAATTAAATAAGGAAAATGTTCGATACCTCGCTTTTGAAGGGGGAGGAGGTAAGGGTATAGTCTATCTCGGTGTTCTACAAGCATTAGAGGATTTAGACATAGTTTCGAGAGTAGAAGTTGAGAAAGATGGTAAGAAATATACAAGATTAGATTCAGATAAGATCAAGGGAATTGCTGGGACTTCAGTAGGTGCAATAACTGCTTTACTTATTGCTTGTGGATACACTAGTGATGAAACAAAAGAAATCCTTACAGAAGATATTGGGAATAGTGTTCTTGATACTACTGAATTTGGAAAGATAATCACTATCTATTCTGAAGAAAATGAAAGTTGTGTGGTTCAAGATGGTAGATTTCCTGATGCTGAAAGATATATGAATAATGCTTGGACGCAATATACACAAAGCGAAGATAAGTCATTCAAGAAATTGTTAGAAGTACCTCTTCGTTCAATAAGGAGATTTAGTTTCGAGTTATTTGCATATGTTCTTAGAGGTTATCTTAATTTTGAATTGAAGAGATCAGATTCAAAGAAACATAAAGATAGATTTCATTTTATTCCTTTACACGAAATCATTCAATCTGAATCTCAACATGCAGCAGCTGATCTGATTCTAGCAGAGCCACTTCACTCTCTTAATAGCATGATTTACGAATATGGATTCTTCATTGCTGAGAAAGCTAGACATTTGTTCAATGAATTCATCGAAAAGAAGTCAGGTATTAAGAACTGTACCTTTAAACAATTTTATGACGAGTTTAAAGTTGATTTGGTTGTTACTTCAGTCTGTCTAAATAGTAAAGAAGTGTATTATTTTAGAAATAATGAGAAGTGGGGAGATCTTTGTGTTGCAGATGCAGTTAGGATGTCAATGGGAATCCCTTTCCTTTTCAAACCTCTCATATTTGAAGAAGAAGATGGAGAAACAAAGCCTTTTGCGAATAACTTTCAAAATGCTCGTTTCATGGTTGATGGAGGTATAGAAGATAATTTTCCGATCAGAGCATTTAATGAACCAAAATCTGATGATCTAAATCAAAATGTTCTAGGATTTACACTCGAACCTGAAAGTAAAAAGATAACAACAGAAATACCAAGCTTAGTGGATTATATTGATAATGCACTCTATGTTTTCCTAAAAAATGCAACAGAGTTACAAATCAAACATCCAGCTGAGAAAGATCAAGTGATTGGTTTGGATACTGGGGATGTTAGTATATTCGACTTCAACTTCGCAAAAATGCCAAAGAAAATAGTTGAGAATGCAAGAATAATAACCTTAGAATACTTCAATGGTAAATAAAAACTAATTCAAGGAAACTGGTTTAATATATAAGTGTCTGAAACATAGATACAATATGTTTCGCGGAAAATTTAGACGACTATTCTATATTTTTGTCTTCATTGTTTTTGCAAGTTTGTTTTTATTTTCATTTCAAGTTAGTGCAGCCAAAATTCAGATTGATATGGATCCTGTAACTCTTCTAGAACTAGATAGAACATGGGATGATGTCTCTTTACTTTACGAAGGAATGTTTCATAATTCTTCAGAAGTGCAAGAAGAAATAGATAGATTCCACAGCTTAGTACCTGAATTAATTGACATGGAAGTGATAGGGCAAACCTACCTTGGAAAAAATATAACAGCACTGAAAATTACTAATGAACTAAGAACTCAACAGAAAGCAAAATCACTTGTGGTTGCTCATCACCATGGTAGAGAACAGATAACTGTTGAAGCTGCTCTACGATTTATTGTTTATTTGTTAAACAGTTATGGTGAAAACGAAACTATCACTAGCTTCATCGATACTCAAGAAATTTATGTCATTCCTTCACTTAACCTAGATGCTCTTGATGTAGTTGTAGACCAAGAAAATTATTGGTTGAGAAAAACTGCTAAGCCTTTTGATGACGACAATGATGGACTTTTTGATGAAGATCAAAGAGAAGATGTAAATCTAGATGGAAAAATATCCTCTTTTGATGTTTATGACAACACCATCCCCGCTGATCCTGTATATCTTTATACCTATTTTGAAGGAATAGATAATGATGGTGATGGCAAAATAAACGAAGATATGATAGGCTATGCTGATCTAAATCGTAACTATGACTCTTATTGGCGTGATGGTGGTGGTTGGTCTGATGATACTCAATCAGACATTTATCCTGGAGATATTCCTTTCTCTGAAAATGAAACTCGAGCTTTTCGAGACTTTGCATTGAATCATAAATTTGGTATGGCTTATTCATTACATTCTGGAATAAACACAACTTTCTTTGTGGATGATGTAGATGGGTGGGCTGAATATGAACTATGTCTTCAAATGCTTGAAGATTATGATAAAATCCTTCCTCCATCGTTCAATGAAATCTACGACTATCCTGAATCTAAAAAATTGCAAATTGGGGAATCTGCAGTTCTTGCGGGGGGTTGGGACACCTGGATGTATCATGTAAGAGATACTATCGCACCTATTACCTTTGAGATCTATCGAAACAAGTCTTCTACAGCTTTTGGAGCTGAAACTGTTTATGATGAGAATTCAACCCATTTAATTCTTGAATGGACTGAAATCTATGGATATTTCACTCCTGACGCAGTAGCAATTGATGATTTATGGTATGATATTAGACCAGGTTTTGATTATTTGCTTGACAATACACCTAGACTGAGTTTTAGTTCCGAAGTTACTTCCCGAAAAAGTGATATTGGTGAGGAGGTTAGACTGAGTTTCGAATGTACTAATCTCAGTCCTCGAATTCGAACAATAGATGCTATAGATTTATTTGAAGATGATGGTACACACTTAGCTGATGGAGTAGAAATATTAGCGGATGGAACAATCACTTTTGAAACAAAAACAATCTTACCTGTTAGTCTTGAAGAAAGTGATTATAGAATAAAATTGGGAAATGAATTTGTAGGATATTATCACTTTATTGTATCAAAACCAGAAAGAGCTTCAGGAATGACTTTTGGTCTATCAATAGTTGGAGTGATTATAGCAACATTTGGGTTGAAAATTGTTTCAAGTAGAAGAAAGAAATAATTCCTTTCTTCTTTTTCTTTTATTCAAATCTAAAGAACTTCTTAGCGTTTACTACTATCTGATTAGCTACTTCTTTTTGTTTCATGTTGTTTACATAAGCTATTGCTGCAACTGCATACTTCACATTAGCTGGAGTATTAAATCCCCCCATCTTAAATGGATGTTGATAATGAGAATCTGTCTCTGTTAATAACTGTGTAATTGGAACATTAGGGATGTTTCGTCTCCACCTGTTAAAACCATAAGCTGATGATGGAATAGAAATGAAATATCCCTTCATTGCTAAAACTGGACCATATTCAGCAGGTCCTGAAAAACAATGCCACATTACATCTCCAGGAGGAATATTCTCTGATTCCAAAGTTTTTTCTATTATCCTATTACAAATATCTCTTTCATTATACTCTGGTTTTTTACAATCTGGATTTATATCTCTCTCTGTAGGATTTCTTACATGCAAAACATATGGTTTCTTCAGATGTTTAGTTTCTCTGATTATTCTCTGAAATAATTCAATTTGTGCTTCTCTTTTTTCAAAGGATTTAGCATGATGAAAATCTAGTCCAAATTCACCTATAGCTATGTATTTCTCTGGATGATCCTTCCAGAATTTTATGTGCTCTTCTTGTCGTTCTGCTTCACCGGGTGATGAGTATCTATCTGAAGGTAATCCGCATCCCAACGTCAAATAAATATTATCGTGAGTGTCTATGAAATCCTGAATGAATTCAAAATCCCACAAACTAGCTGATGAAATAATGAATTGACCATTGTGTTCCTCAAAGAAATACTGATATTGATTTTCAT
>JAEOTK010000047.1 GCA_016839875.1 Candidatus Heimdallarchaeota archaeon | reverse complement strand
GTTACGATATCCTCTTACCCCTATTATCAAAAAGATAGAGGTTTTTTGCTTGTATTAATATTGAAATTTTATCCTCAATCTTGAATTTCTTTCTAGTCTTTGTAACATAGAATAATTCTTTTCCATTAAATAGAAGTGATATAACTTGTTGGTCAAGTACTTTCTCTACGTCTTCAACAGTACATTCTAATTCTATCATATCTTTTTCAATTGGTTTTTTCGGATCATTTTCTCTAACTGATTCTGCTCTAAAACCTATTTTGCCTACTGTGATTTTCTGACTACGAATTATCTTTGCTATTTCCTCAGGAAGTTTAATTTTCTCATTCTCTTTGATGTGAATACTGTTCTTTTGAGTTTCAAATTCCAGAAAATTCATAGGAAAATTACCGATGAACTGTGCTACAAATATATCTGAAGGTTCATAATACAAATCATCTGGAGTTCCAATCTGAACGATTTTTCCTTCATTTAGTAGAACAATAAGGTCTCCAAGTGCCATTGCTTCAGATTGATCATGAGTAACATAGATCATAGTCTTGTTTACCATTCCATGAAACTTTCTTATCCACGTTCTCATTTCATGACGAAGTCTAGCATCTATATTACTCAAAGGTTCATCGAAAAGAAATAAAGCAGGATTTCGAATCAATTCTCTCCCCATTGCAATACGTTGTTTTTCGCCACCCGATAACTGTGATGGATACTTGTTCCTATGTTCTTCAAGATGCAGAAATTTCAATGTCGAATCTGTTTTTTCTTTAATCTCTTCTTCAGAATAAATATTCCGTTTTATTAGATTACCTTCTTTTTGGCTTTCAAGAGGGAAGCTAAGGTTTTTTTCAATTGTCATATGTGGGAATAAAGGATAACTTTGGAAAACCATTGCAATATTTCTTTTATTAGCAGGAACTTCACTCACATTCTGCTCATTAAAATAGATATCACCATTTTCAGCATATAGTAATCCTGATATAACTTTGAGAAGCGTTGTTTTTCCGCTTCCAGAAGGACCAAGAATAATAGTGAAACTTCCTTTTGGAATGACTAAATCTATATTATCAATGGCAATTTTAGTGCCATACTTCTTTGTGAGTTTATTTATTTTTACTTCCATTTTATACATCTCTTATATTTATTGAAGTATCAATTCCTTTGACCAAGTAATTTTTGAGAAAAATAAAAATCACAAGTAAAGGAATAATAATCAGAATTGATGCAGCAGCAAACATTCCCCATTCTGGGAGGGTTGATTCTATTGATCCAATAAAGGTATAGAGCTTAATTGGTAAGGTGTATTTGCTAGTAGTTTGCAGCAATACGAATGATAGGAGAAATCCATTCCAAGCTGCCAAGAAATTAAGGATGAAAGCTATAGCAATAGCGGGTCCTGCTAAAGGTAGAACAATTTTCCTTAAAACCCTCAGTGGAGTATTTCCCATTATTTGAGCTGATTCATCCAATTCTCTAGGTATTGAGTCAATGTAACCTTTGATTATCCACAATCCTAATGGAATGGTGTGCGTGCTATAGGCTAGAATTACTCCTAAATACGTGTCTATTAACCCTAAATTATACATGATTAAATAGAAAGGAATCAATGTCAAAATTCCTGTAAACATTTTGAGAATAAATACTCCAACCATTAACTCTTTTTTAGCTTTAAACGCATATCTGGAAAAAGCATAAGCAGCTAGTGTTGTAAGAAGAACGCAAATCAAAGCTGAACCCAATGCTATTATGAAAGAATTTCCAAAATGAATGTGTATGCTTTCTTGAGTGAATAGTAATCTAAAATTCTCTAGTGTTGGATTCCTCGGAAAGAATGAAGTAGGAACAATTATGTTATTTGGTGAAAATGCGATCCAAAAAATGTTCCATAGAGGAATGAAAGAAACAACTATAACACCTAAGAGAATAAGTGAATTACTGTTTATAAGATTCAGAATTTTGTAGAAACGATTTTTGTTATTTTCTTCTTTCTTCTGTTGAGCGTAGATTTTCGCATAGTTTGCTAGAAATAGAAGAGAGAAAAATATGTGCACAACTTTCCAACCTATAAATCTCCATCCGAAGATTAAACTTATCCATATTATAGGTTGCCATAAAACGGTTACATCTCGCACAAACTCGGAAAACAAAGATATCAAGAGAACCAAAAGGAGTAAACTTGATAACAACCAGATATACCAATCTTCCGTTTTTATTACGATATTCGAAATGAAAATCACAATAATTTGAATACTAAAGAAAACGTGTATTGAAGAAAATTCGATGAAATATCTGTCAATTTTTTGAAGAAGATTTGTTGCTTTGTATTTAATAGTGAATATTCTATCTTTCATTCTTCTAATGAAACTATGCCAAGTAATTTCGTTTTTAAAAGTTTTAATTCCAGAGAGGATAAACAGTTCTATAGCTATTAGAAAGATGTTCCAGTTAAATGCATACCACATTTGGAAAACGAAGAATTGAGACAATGAGAAGATGAGATCAAGGATGATTATAACCTTGAATGCTTTGTACGTTTTTTCCTTATAGCTAACCATCAAGAAAAATAATATGAAATAGAATGATGCAAAAATGTAATTGATTGGTCCATTCCAGTAGATACCAAAATATCTGAAACCAAGAGCTCCTGCTAAAATGTACCCTATTGATTGCACCATACACAGAATTAAGAAAGTAATTCTGTGGCTCTTTTGTTTCTTAGGTTTTGTTGGTTGAAATGAACTTTCGGTACCACGTGACATTTTTATCCAAATAATTACGAAGAACAATGTCAACAGACTCATTATGGTTGAGTAAGCTGCTGCTATTCCAATTTCTCGTTTCTGATAAAACATGTAAAACGTAAACGTGCTAAATAAATCAGTTGCACCTATAACTCCAGCTTCGCTCGTACCATAAGACAATAAGGGGTATCCTTTCGTCAGAAGAAACGCAACATTGAAGCTTCCAAACGTTTTGATAATCTCTCGAATAATTGCAGGTAAAATAATGGGTTTAATAAGCGGAATAATGATTCTTCTAAGTTTTGTGCTTTCCTTAATTTGATCAACTTCTGCTAATTCATCCATTTCTTTTGGAATACTACTTAATCCTCCTAAAAACAAGGTAGTAATTAAGGGAATAGAATCCCATACTTCTACAAAACATGCAACTATCAAGGTTGTATATGGTTGTGATATGAGATTAACATTTGATCCAAAAAGGAAGTTGAAGAATGAGATTCCAGCATTTCCATGAATAAATGTTCTCCATGATAATATCTTAATGTACGATGGTATAGCCCATGGGAGATAAAGGAACAAATACCACATAACTTTGCGTTTTACTTTGTATTGTATTACGTATGCAATGAAGAATCCAATTACTATTTTTGCAAAAATAATTATGATGCTCCAAACCATGGTTGTAGTGAAAGCAATAGGTAATTGTGGATTTTCTGAAATTTGAGCATAATTTTGTAACCAATTAAATGTTGGAACCTCTCCTCGTTTTAAACTGTAAGATGTGAAAGAGAGGACTACGCCATAAATAATAGGATAGATTTCGAGAACAACAAGAGCAAATAATGCTGGAAAAATAAACAGATAAGCTAATCTATTAAATGGAACATCTTTTCTTGCTAAGAGCGCGAATAGGATGATGAATACAACGACTATTATCAGAATTGAAATATAAGTAGAGCTTCTTGAATATTGCAATGCTTCCTCAGGACTTAGAAGTGTTTCAAATGTTTCAGATTCCCATGTAAGGACTTCAGAATCAATTTGCACTATGAGATTGTTGTCATCCATTATTAAGCTGGAATTTGAAGAAAAAATTGAAATTGAATAAGTTGATGATGGAATAAGTCCTGTAATTTTTACTTGGATACTCTCACTATCAAGTGGAACAATGTATAAGGAGAAATTAGTAGCAACTATTTTTTGAGCAGGAAGGATAGAATCCAATTTAGAATAGTTTGCTAATGAAAAGACATTACTATCTAGATTGACAGTTTGATTTAGATAAATCATTGACCATGTGTAACTTTCATTCAGTTGAGTGTCATTTATTTCTATTCTATAGCTATTGATTGAAGGAGTATGATTTGAAGACCAGTTTAGAAAAATAAATCTATCAAAGATCTCAATGATCTCTGGATCGGTTGATTGAGCATAAACAATGGATTTGTTTATTCTATCTGAATTTAGAGAACTAAATCCTATCATGATTAGGAAGAGAAGAACTAGAATAACAATCGCTTTCTTCTTCGTTTTCACCTTGATTTCAATCTCCTCCTATATTTGCAATTATACCAGCTTGAGCTTCATTTAATGTTGTTTCAATATTCTGATGGTCTACTAAAATAAACTGAAGAGCTGCTCGCATGTAATTTGAATAAATGCTGTACACTGGATCTACTGGATAGTATTGACTGTAGGTAATTTGCTCTATCTGTTTCAGTAGGTTTGGATCGTTTTGAACTAGTTCAGAATTTATTAGTTCATTTATTGTTGGAACCTTATACTCTGAAATTATCATTTCTTCTTGTGTATCTTTTGAAGAAAGAAATTTCATAATATCATAACAAATGTCGGGATGTTCTGTATCTCTAGACATACCCCAACCTTTGACTTCAACCATTGGCATGATTCTTTTTTGAGTAGAAGAAATAATTGGGAGAACCTGAACACCATAATTTATTTCTGTTTCTTCAAGAGCTGGTATATACCACCCTCCATATATCAGCATTGCGCCTTTATTTGTTGTAAAGGCTTGAATCGCTGAGTTACTGCTATCATCATAGCTAACACATCTTTGAACATATTTGAGATTGTAAATGAATTCCATTGCATCAATAGATGCAGTATCATTAACGATTATTGAACCATCTTGATACAAAGGACCGTGGCCAAAACCATATTGAAAAGACGGCCACATATAGGGTGAGATTGTAGCCCAAACTAACCCGTAAATCTGGTTGATTGATCGATCTGTCATACTAACAGCAAGATCCACTAAATCCGTATCTGTCCAATTTGAAGTTGGATAAGGTAATGAGTTTTGGTCAAATATATCCTTGTTATAGAAAAGCATAATCGAATCAAACCAAAGTGGAATACCCCAGAGTTCATTTTCGTAGCTTAATCCTTCTATAGCTGATTCAGCGAAACTCGCTTCATATTGTGGAGTAAGAAAAGGTGTGAGAGGTTGAATATATTCTAATTCTGCTAAATCTCCAAACCAAGATCCCTTACCAAGAAAGATATCAGGAGTATCACCAGTTTGAGCAACGCTGATGAATTTATCAATCCATCCAGAGGATGGCTGCTCTTGCAGATTGATTTGGATGTTGGTGTGTAACTCCTCATATTCTGAAATTTGAGTTTGGATAACCTCAATTCCTTCATAAGTATACCAAAGATCAATCTCTATTTCTCTTCTTGCACCTTGATAGAAGCTGAAGAAGAAAACGGGTACTAAAATCCCAAGTACTAATAATGAAACCAAAGTGATTTTAATATACTTGGAAACCATAATTAGCACCGTTGTTAATGGAATTCTAATTTAGTCGTATTTATCCTTTTAGCAATAAGAACCTCAATCTCCTCTTATTTGCTTTCGAGAATAATCTGTTATTTAATAAAATTTATATCAGCATCTTATTAATTTCTCTCAATGGCTCTACAGTATAAAATCGTCCTTTACAGCATAATGACAGTTCTTGTTATAACAGGAGTTGGATTAGGAGTATATTTTGTCGTTTTTTATGAAAAGGAGAATACTGTTGATGACCAAGTTATACTGACTTTAGAAGGAATAACATCAACGAAAAACTATACATTGTCAGATTTAATGAACTATCAAAATATTACTGGATCTGCAGGATATAGGAAATCTACAGGGACTTTAGTTGGACCGAATCTCTACAAAGGTGTTGAGCTAAGTGTTTTGTTGGACGATGTAGGTGGTTTAGCTTCCAATCACGAATTTGAAGTAATAGCTGACGACGGGTACAAAGTGACTTTTACAAGCGAGATGCTCAATGGGCACCTCCCATCATATGACAGCGAAACTGGAGAATACTTGGGGATAGGAGAATTCTATATTGTACTCGCATATGAAATTGATGGTGTAATAAATTCTGACGAAGTAGGTATCTTAAGAATAGTAGCAATCCCAATAGGTGGTGAAGATTACTTTACAGATGGATCTCCTTGGGTGAAAGAAGTAGTAGAAATTAAAATCATTTCAGATCTTCCTTGGATAATATATCTATATGGAATTTCAAACGATAGCGTTGATAAATCAACATTTGAAGCTTTTATGCACTTCAATGATTCAGCTCTCAGATTAATATATCAGCTTCTCGAAGGAGATAGAACAAATACTTATGAGGGGATTGCGTTATGGAGAATAATTTCTCTTTTTGATGGAGAACTGGGAAGTGGAGAAACTACATTTAATGATTCTTTAGCAGCTTCAGGATATGATGTGGTTTTGAAGAATAGTGTTTCAGAAACTCTAGTTCTACGAAGCGAAGATATTGCTAGAAATGACAGTTACATACTAGCAGCCAGGAAAAATTCCATCTACTTGAAAGGAAATGAAGCTCCATTGATGATGGTAGGACCATCCATATCCACAATCCAAATGATAATGGGCATTAATGAAATCCATATTATTCTAGATTAATCTCCAACAAGAATTCTTTCATTAGACATTTATTCTTAATTTTGTGTTAATTTTGTTTTAATAAAAAAAGTCTTAAAATATGAAGGAAGGGTGTTGGTGTCTTCAAATAAACTTGACGATTTAAATATCGAAAGATAAAATTAAAATTAAGTGAGAGAGAAGAATGACTGAAAGCGTTAATCACATCACTGGAGAATTCTATGATCCAGTAATGGATAAATACAGTAAAAAAAGCCATCTAAAGTGGGTTTTCAGTCATGTTTTAGCACATAAAGGAATGATTGGAATCTTCTTCATTTTTGCAACGATTACTGCAGCTATTGGTGCAATAACTCCTTTGCTCTTGGGAAACTTATTTAATGAAATTTTAGCTACTTCTGGAACTTGGGAAAGAATAACAAATCTAGCTTTCATTATCCTAATTCTCTCAGTAGTTAGTGGTTTAGCTAGTTTTGCTTCAGGTCTAATTATAGAAGTTACATCTCAAAGAGTAGAACGCGATATCCGAAATGAATACTATGCATCAATGCTTTCTAAATCAATGACATTTCATGATGAGGTGAAAGCGGGTGATGTTATGGCTAGAGCTACTTTTGATACTCGAATGGTAAATTTCTTCGTTAATCCAGTCATACATTTACTTTATGCAGCTGTTTTTGGTGTTCTATTTGCAATAATTACAATGATAATAATTTCCCCCTATTGGCACCGTCTTCCTGTTCTTCTCATTATTCCTTTAGCTATCTCTATACCTATCTTCTTCTTTGCCAGACGTTTTTACAAGTCTGTAGGGCCTATCTCAATGCAAATTCAGCAATCATATGCGAACCTCTCTTCCTATCTACAAGAAAAATTGTTAGGAATAAGTGTTATCAAAACATTTGCTAGAGAAACTTTTGAAAGAACAACGTTTAGGGAAAGGAATGATACTCTTTCGGAGGAGATTATAACAAGAGGAAAATTACGAGCCAAATATTTTCCAGCTTTATTCGTTGGATTGGGAGTTGGATTATCAATTGTATGGGGAAGTTTACTGATTAACTGGGGAATAGGTAATCCAGTTACAACTGTAGTTTGGAGTCAAAACGTCTTACTTTCCGGTGGCGTCACTATATCTGGTTTCGGAATAGGAGAATTAATCACTTATTCTTTGCTAGCTGGTAATTTGTTCTTTCCAATCTGGGTTATGTCGTGGATGTTGGTACTGGTTCAAATGGGATTTGCTGGAGCGGATAGAATAGTTCAGATCTTAACTAAGGAAACAATAATACCAGCTCCAGAGAAACCTATTGTTCTAGAATCACTTGTTGGTGGAGTCGAATTTAATGACGTTGCTTTTTCCTATGATGAGAAAACGATGGTTTTGAAAAACATATCTTTCAACATTTCTGCTGGTAGTAGAGTAGCAATAGTTGGACCTGCAGGATGCGGAAAAACAACTTTGATGAAACTACTCACTCGATTGTATGATGTGAATTCAGGCACTGTCCTTGTTGATGGAGTTGATATCAGAAAGTTATCTTTTGATACAATTAGAAGAAATATTGGTGTTATTGAACAAGATATTGTATTATTCTCTGCAACAATAAAGGAAAATATCTCTTATGGAAAACCTGATGCTACAGAAGAAGAAATATTTGATGCTGCAAGAATGGCTCAAGCTGAAGAATTCATTGTTAAATTCGATAAGGGTTATGATACAATTGTGGGAGAGAGAGGAACGACATTAAGTGGAGGACAAAAGCAAAGAATAGCTATAGCGAGAATGCTTTTAGCTAATCCGAAGATATTGATATTTGATGATGCTAGTTCTGCTGTAGATTCAGAAACTGAAGACAAAATAAATACAGCAATTAATAGAGTACTGAAAGATCGAACAAGTTTCATAATTACTCATAGATTGTCAACAATCAGACATTCAGATATTATCATTGTTCTCAAGAATGGTGAAGTGAAAGCAATTGGTACTCATGATAATCTTCTAACTGAATCAGTTGACTATTGGAGAGTCTTTGCAAGATTTTCAGAAATAAGAAAAATGATGCCTGAACAAATGTTGTCAGAATTATATACAGGAGAGTGAAAAAATGGGTTTCATACAAGAATTACCAGATGAGAAGTATGATAGAAAATATGGTGATATCTATCTTTTCAGAAGATTGTTCGGGTATATTGCAAAACATGATATGAAAACATTCTTCACTGTTTTAATGTGGATGATTTTACAAACAGGATCAACAATTTTAATCCCCTATTTCATAAAGTTAGTAATTTCTGGAGTTCAAGATGGTAATTTTAACGCTGTATTCTACGTAGAAACAGGAGTAGTAGTTCTTCTTTATGCAACTTTCTGGTTTGCTCAATATCGAGCTTTATACAAAAGTTCAATTTTAACTGGAGAAATGTTGAGAAGAGTAAGAAAGGACAGTTTTGAAACTCTGCTTCGAAATGATATGGCTTTCTATGATGAAAATAAAAGTGGAAAATTAGTGAGCAGAGTAACTAGCGACTCTGATACAATCTCACAGATGGTTCAATTGACCACTTCATTTTTGATTAACATTCTAGTAATGATTGTAGTTCTTATATTGCTTTTTGTAACCAATCTTACATTAGCTTTGATTACTTTAGCAGTAGTTCCAGTTCTTTTTGGTTTAGGAATCGGAATTAGGTTATTTTCAAGAAGAACATCCAAAAACTGGAGAAAAACAATTGCTATCCTTAATGCAAATGTAGCAGAATCAATATCTGGTATTGAAGTTACAAAAAGCTTCAACCAAGAAAAAGAAGCATTTGAGAGATTCAAAGGTATAAATCTTCGAAACTACAAAGCTGCATATGTAAGAGCTTGGGGAATGAGTATTTTCTTCCCAATAATAGAAACTCTATTTGGTATAGGTTCATTCCTCGTTCTATTTTATGGAGGAAGGATGGCATTTCAGATAGGATCTATAGATGTAGCAACATTGTATTTCTTCATTCTAATGCTTAACAGATTCTTTATGCCATTACTCGAAATTACAAGATTCTTCAACCAGTTCGAAGCAGGATTAGCAGCTGTTGAAAGAATTTTCAGCTTAATGGATAGCAAACCCAACGTAATGGAAGATCCAAATCCATTAGAAGTTGGAGTGCTAAAGGGAGAAATCGATTTCAAAGAAATGACCTTCTATTACAATCCTTCTGAACCACTCTACAAGAATTTCACACTAACTATTCCTTCAGGTCAAACAGTTGCATTCGTTGGAAGAACAGGAGCTGGAAAGAGTACTCTTGTTTCGCTTCTAGCAAGATTTTATGATGTAGTTGAAGGTGGAATTAAAGTCGATGGTTCGGATATTCGTAAATATAGTTTACAGGAATACAGAGATCAAATAGGTATTGTTTTACAGGATAATATCTTGTTCAGTGGTTCAATAGAAGAAAACATCAGATATGGAAAACTAGATGCAACTAGGGAAGAAATAGAAATAGCTGCAAAAAATGTTTATGCTTGGGAGTTTATACAAACTTTACCTAACGGATTGGATACAGAAGTTGGTGAAAAAGGAACAAAATTATCAGCTGGACAAAAACAACTAGTTGCCTTTGCTAGAGCATTGTTATCGGACCCTCGAATATTGATTCTAGATGAAGCCACCGCTGCAATAGACGCTTATACAGAATCGCTAATTCAAGAAGCATTGAAAGTTCTGCTTAAAGGAAGAACAGCGATTATTATTGCTCATAGATTAACAACTGTTGAAAATGCTGACAGAATTGTTGTAATTGATGATGCACATATTGTGGAGGAAGGAAATCATGATGAATTGATGAATAACAAGGGAACCTATTGGCAACTTTATGATATGTACTTCAGACATCAATCGTTAGAATATGTTGAACAAGCAGCAAAACTAAGTTAACACAGATTTGATTTTGTAGATTACTTCTTCTTCCAATTTTTCTTTGCTCTTTTCAGAAAATAGATTGCTTCTTCCTCATGTTCTTTTACAGTTCTTAAGATGCTAGCTCCTTTTTCACACAGTTCAACTGTAAGAATCCCATCGTAGGTTCTAGGAAATATTTCTCTTAATTCTTCATAATTTTCGACAACTGCTTTGTATTCATCCGCTGCTTTTTGTAAGGGGATTGATTGTGCATTTCCTGAGAATATCTTACTTAGTTTTTCGAGATAATTCACTACACTTTTCCTCCCATGATAGAAAGAATCAACCATATATGCATTATCAAAATATTGTGTTCCTTCATCTTCAATTTCCTCTAAGGTTTTTGTCCACTCATCATATGCAGAAATACCAGTGATGTAACCTTCTCTTCCAAGATTCTTATTTTCTGCAATATAGATAGCACGTTCTATTGATTCCTTGTAATCCTTATCTGAAATCTCCTCGGTTGTCCCCTTATCAAACATTATTAGATGGACAGAACCTTCGGAATCTATTTTGTCATAGGGAAATTGATTCTGTAATTCTTCGCTCAAATTAGCATAAGTGCTAACAATGTAATTGTGATCTCTATAACCCTTAACAATACAAAACTCAGGTACGGGAACACCCCAGAAAACTACAGGTTTATCTTTATCTATCTCTTTCTTGATTTTATCGAATAACTTCCTAGCTCTAAGATCATCTCTTATTGAAAGTGGTTGGTTATGCTCATGATCAGAAGGCAAAGACTCTTCTTCAATATATGATTTCACTTTCCATCCGAATTTTCGAATTAAACTTGCAAAAGTACTCCAGAGTGTGTGTGCTGTAGGAGCTCCCAACCACAATCTTCCTTTTGGTATAGCTAATAGAAATCCATATCCTGTAAAACCAGCTAATTCGTCCGTTGTAACTTTGCTACCAAGAGATTGAAGTGCTCCTGTAATGGCACCAATATATGTTAGTGAATGGTTCTGGAACGTAGGATCATTACTTACAATCTTTTCTTCCTGTATACTTTCAGAACTAAGCTCATAGGCGTAGTGAAATCTTTCTTGTAGCTGTTTTGCTTTCTCTTGAGCTCTCAATCCTGATGACATATACAAATCTAAGTTGTGTCGTAGGATTTCAATCCCATCATCTGTAATTTCATATTCTCCTCTAGATATTCGCTTAATTAGATTAGCGTCAAGAAGAAGATTTATGTGATGAGCTAAAGCTGTTTTACCTAATTCAGTCTTTTCTTCTATGATTGAGAGTAACTTGGGTCCATCAAGTAGCAAAGCTAAGATGTATATTCTTTTTTTATTTCCAACACTATTCATTAGATCAGAGAAACCATCTAGACTACTTAGAACTTTATCCTGTATTTTGCTAGGACTACTTCTTTTGCTCATTATCCACATAAATATCTCTACTAAAACAGTTAAAAACATAGTGGCAGACTGAAATCTATTATTTTTTGTTCGCTTCTATTTACGATCCAATTCCTCAGTAGACTGATGTCTATTATTACTTTATTATCTAAAAAGATACATGAAACGTTCCATAAAATATAGGAAAACATGATTATAATAACCACTGAAGTAGAGATCATTTGCATGGCCAGCAAAAGGCATGTATAGAATAGCAAAATTCGTATTTCCTTTATCTGAATAATATCTCCCTAAATCCTCTGAAACACTAGGTAATACTAACCCATCTTGTGTTCCCTGAAATATTAGACAAGAGGGACTGTCTGCTTCTACAACCAGACCAGGATTAAGGAAAGGATCTACTAGATTGTTGATTCTATTTGCTGGATAAAAAGGTATGAAGCCTTTGATTGTAATGTTTGGACTTATGATACTTCCATATTCTATACTAGAAGCTCCTAAACCAAGAGCACATACTAAATGCCCACCTGCTGAACCACCGGAAACAAAAACTGAATCCAAATTAGCATTGAATAAATCTGCATTTTGAGATAGATAATAAGTGAAGTTGCCAATGTGTCGTATCATATCATGTTTAATGAAGTTACCTTTAACATATTCAGGTGTAAAAGGGTTTGATTTTCCATTATCAACTAATCCATATTGAATATCAAAAACGACATATCCTTGAGATGCAAAATATTTGTTCATTTGTAGCATATTGGTCAATCCCTTATCTCCAAAGCTCCACCCACCTCCGTGAATTCTAATTAGAATTGAATTATTACCAGGTAGATTCTCTCCACCATTTAATGGTAGAAAGGCGTCAAAATATAGACGAATATCTTTATCTAAAAGAATAGAACTTTCCGAGCCATTGAAATATAAAATATCTTTCATAATAGTACATTTTTTTGGACTATCCCCTAGAAAATAGAGTGGTAAGAAATAGGAAGGAGAATCTAAAAGAAATTTCTCAGTTTCTGAATCAATTTGTGCTGCCCAATCTCCACCAAAAGCAGGGTTGAAAGCATTATTAAAATCCCTTTCTGCATTGCTTATAGTAAAGGGTGTTGCAAGATAAGGAAAGAAGCAAATTGACATAAGCATAAGACCAGCAAAGATTATCGGATAGAAGAATCCCGTATTTTTCACCCAACCTATTTTAATTAAAATTATAGTCGAACAGAGAACAACAATTGCCCAGGTTATACCGAATTGAGCTACTCCAACACCAAAGAAACCTAAAGCTCTGATTTGGACACTAGCTAGAATTGTAATTGAGGAGAAAAATCCAATTCCGAAACCTACTAAGGAAAAAATAGCAAGGATTAATTTTAGTATCTCTCTTCGTTTTCTCTTCTTTGAAGAAATCTCTAGAGATATAATTTCTTTCTCTAACCATAGGATTTCATCCTTAGTATAGATTATTGTTTTAGCTGAGTAAAATAATCCCAAAGATATCATGCCGAAATAACCTACTATAACTAGGAAGTGATATCCCAGTTGTGAAACTAGTGTTTCAGAATAAGTCAGTGATAATAATAAATTACCAAAATTCATCAGAAGAACAGCTATTGCTGAAAATGAAAGATAGATATAACCGAGAATATTCAGGAAATTACCTTTCTTTGATTGTCTATTAATTGATTCGCCAGAATAAAAAACAAGGAAGAAATTGATCGTAAATGTTAGAATTAATATTATTCCAAATACATTCCAGAGAAGTGTGTAAGTAGATAATACATAATATAGTATCCCAAATATAAGTGAGAGTGAATTAAATACTATAGCTATATATCCAGAAATCCTTGTTACTAAGATGTCATTACGTTTCATATCTATCATCAAGTCTGATTAATAGCTTGCAGCTTCAACAATAAAAAGAAGGAAAATAAGTTCAAGGAATATGAAAATCTAATTCATGTTCTTTTCGATTTCTAGAACTTTCTCTTCTAATTCATTGTAAGCACTTATCAGTTCATCTAATTTCTGTACTATGAAGTTGATATACAATCCTAAACCTTCAAGTGTTGCAGATGAAAGGTCAGTTAGTTCATATTGATCTTCTCGAAATCCTCCAACTGGCATCAAATCACTCTCAATAAAGGTTATGGATTTAGAATATAAAAGTCTATAAGGTGAAAATTGCTATTTTGATAGAAATAACTTATTACTATTTTCCCAGTAAATTTTCTTAAGAATATCAAGAGGTAAATCTATACCATTGATTACTGTTTTATTATCATTTTCTATGTCAGGAATAGGGAGTGGAAGGTTTTCTACATCTGTTTCAAAAAGTGCTTGAAAACTAAGAAAACGATTAATGTAATAACCTGGAAGAGGTTCTCTATCTGTTCTACCTGCTACAAAATCTGTTCCAAACAAAATTCGATTTTTATGCTTTTTGAAGAAATCAATAACTTCTTCTTTTTTGTAAGCAAACTCTCTGACCATCCATTTTGCTGAACCTGTGTCGATGTACAGATTTGAGTAATTATCTAACCATGAATCTAGTTGTTTGAGATTTTCTGGTTGCGATGCCATATGAGCACCAATTATTTTGAGTTTTGGATATTTTTCTAATGTGTTTTTCAATGCATTAATGTGATTCTCTTTAGTGCCAAATTTACTAGCAGGTTGGTAATTCTTCTCATAGAGCAAATCAGGATCACTTACATGAAGTAACAAAGTAAATCTAAGATCTTCAAGCCTTTCAAAAATTGGTTCCAGCTTAGGATCATTCAGATGAACATCCTGTGTTCGGAATTTGAGTTTTATTTCTTCAGCTTTGAAGTAGTTAACCCATCTTGGTGAGAACCATAGTTTACCAATTGTAAAACCTTGTTCGTATGCATTATCTAAGATGTCTAGAGAACCTTTAATATCCCCTTGAAGTGCCTCACGAATTGATAGAAATATAGCATATACAAAAAGATCAGGGAAAGCTTCTTCTAACTCCTTTTTTCTCTCATTGTCCCTTACAATACCAAAAATCTTCTTGACGTTAAATTTCTCCTCATATTGTACCATAGTCTTGACGTCTTCTACTTTACCCAAGTGTGTGTGTCCATCAAAAACAGGGCCAGTATACTTTCTTTTCATTGTCTTGAAGAAGGAATGCATGTTGTTATCTATGTAATCTTGGTCCATTCTGAGGTCTCCATCCATTAGAAAACGAAACTCTTTATCATATTTTTGATAGAACAACTCCAAGAACTATCTCTTAAGGAAAGTACTTACTTAATTCCCAAATAGGAGGAACTAACTTCAAATCATGAAGCACATCATAGAAGGAATAAGCTCCCCATCGATTGATAACTAGACCTTCTTCATTTATTTCTAAGATTGCCATACCATCAATTTGTACTTCATTATTTGTAGGTTCAAAACCCCATGCATTTCCTCCATGTATAGCTGTAGCTCTATAGTAAACCCAAACTTTGGTTTCTGTAGCTGCAATATCAAGAATCTTGTATGTTAAGTTATGAAAAGCAGACCGGAAATAATTCATCTCATGTATAACTTGTTCTGGACCCTTTTTTGGAATGAGAACCCAATCAGGATCGTAATCTGGATGAATTAACTTATGAGCTAAATCAAAATCATGTTTGCTCCACATTTCTTCATACCATAAACGAGCAATTTCGAGATTTCTTTCAATTGTCATAATGATAGATTAACTCATCCATTGATATAATTTTCGAAGAATAAAAAAAATAAAAAAAAAAGGAAGAAAATTACTTCATTCGTTTTCTGAAAACAACTATAGAGACAAATACTATTGGAAGAAGGAAAATCAAAAAGGAAAATTGATTGAATTCAGGTATGACACCAGGAGGAACACTACCTAATGGGTAACTATCATTTGCCATTCCTGGGCCATCTATAGTGTAATTTCCACTTACCCATTCATTCCAATAATTGCCTTCCATACTCCAAGGATCATCCCACATGTTCAGATTCATAGTACCATCATATGCTTGAGATGTTCCCATCAAATTGTTATGAATAAATGCATTATGATGTATCCAACTACCTGTGGATAGACTATCCAAGAAAATTGCATAACCAGTATTGTTTTCAAAACGATTTAGCGTGATATTTGCATAATCAAAATTCATGAAATGAAGACCTGTTGATCCTGCAAAAGAAATTTCATTATGGATTATATTTCCAGCAGCTCCTGCAGACATAAATACATTTGAATAGGAATTTTGCGTTATTATACTATCAATTATTGTACAGTTAGTTCCTGAAACATGTTGTATCCCATAATCATTTTGACTTACTGTACAATTTTCAATTACAGTATCAATCCCTCCACCAACAAAGATTCCTGATTTTGATTGAGAATTGCTGCTCTTTGTACTGAGTACCGTACAATTCATCGAATTTTCTAAGGATACTCCTCCAGCAAGATTATTATCAAAATTGCAGTTTTCTACAATTACTGAATCACATCCTATCAAATGAATAGCATAATCTGTATCACTTATAGTAAGGTCTTTGGCTAAGGTTCCATCACAATCAACAAGGAATAATTGACCAAAAGTGTTTGAGAAGATAATTATTTCACCTGCTTGATAATAGAATCCTAGATTTTTACCGTTCACAGTGTTTCCAGATATAGTCAAATCACCATAATCTGCAAGACTTGACATTGAGAAACGAAATCCATCATTAGTGAGGGTGTTATCAGTAATCAATGAGTTTGTAGCTCTATCGATGAAAATTCCAACGCCACCATTTGAATATATTGTGTTATCTGCTATTTCGTCATTATTTGCAGATTGTATGAATATTCCGTTGAAATTATTGTCATAGATGACATTTAGATTAATTAGTGTCCCAATATCTAGATAAGTGTAAATCCCATGTAAATCATTGTAACTAAGCTCATTATCTGTGACGTTGCAATCTTCTGCTTGGTTTAGATGAATACCATTACCTGTATTGGAGTTTGCATTATTGTCTATAAAGCTACAATTATTGGCCCAGGTGGCGTAAATTCCATCTGTATTATCCACAAGGGTGTTGTTTTTAACTACAATGAAATCGCAAGTATCAACATTTATCCCATCACCATTGTTTTCACAATAGTTATTGGTAATGTTTGCATAATCAGTTCCAATAATCCTTATTCCAGATCCACCGTTACCATAGACAGTGTTATTGTGTATTTCTGCAGTATTTTGTCCAACTTGATATATCCACATACCATAGGAACCTGCATCTATGTAACAATCTTTAACGATGAAATTCTCTGTTGTGTCTCTTATGGTAAGACCAATAGAATCAGTTGTAGTGATATTCAGATTTTCGATGATATAAGGAGACCAAGGATCACCTGTTCCACTTGAGCTATTCCCTGCAAGATCTACATCATTATCGATATACAGTGGAACACTCACAATATATGCTGAAAAATTGTATTGATCATTTTGCTCTTTTTGAGCAGTTGTTAGCTCTCTATTTAGTGAAATTGTTGAAAATACTAAAACTATAAGGAGAGCTGATTTGATTAAATTTCTTTTTTGATTAAGATTCATAATCTTCACAAGAATACATACTTGCTATCATCATATAAAATACTTATTCACTGCATTACTGTAATCAATTATATCTTAAAGTTCTAGTTTCTTTTTGAAATCTATGTCTTTGTATTTCATAATATCTGAAATATCGTTCAAGATATCTTTCTCGAGAGAAGTTCCAGGATATTTGGTTAGTAGCTTATCAGCTCTTTCTTTTGCTCTTTGACCTATCGATTTTCTACCTTTGTTGATCCACTCTTCAGTTGTAGACCGGTCGATTACTGTACTTGGTATGTAGTGTTCTTCTCTAAACCACTTGAGTGTGTGATCATGAGAAAGAAGATGCGTTCTAGTTTCAAATTCTCTTAGAAGATCTTTTGCTATAGGATCATCTCTTTGAATTATTCCTTTGTTAAATTTCAAAATCATCCCACAGATTTCATTATCGATAACCACCTTCTGAATACTTTGTGTAGTTTCGAAATCTATCATCCCGGGTCCAGAAATCATGTTGATACCAGTAACTCCAGCTAACAATGCTCCCATTCCAGATTCCAATCCTGATTGAGCATCTAGAATTTTAGCATCTGACATACCCAAATAAGTGTGAGTTGGTAAATTGAGATGCTTCCCTATTTCAGCATATCCAATATCAATTAACATAGTATCTATTGATCCCATAGGAGTAGTTCCTTTTCGCATATCAAAAGCTGCAGGAGAACCTCCCCAAATGACAGGTGCTCCAGGAGATACAAGTTGTGTAATAACTAGACCAGCTAAAGTTTCTGCAGCATGTTGTACTATTGAACCAAGAATTGTGATTGGTGCGTTTGCTCCTGTCATAGGCATTGAAACAAATTCTGAAGGAATGCCATATTTAGCACAATCAATAATACTTTGGCAAGTTAAATCACTCCACTTTAAAGGAGGTGAAGGACAGGCATCAAAGATTGCGAGAGGTTTCTTTCTTAACTCTTCTTCGCTTCCTCTTACTGAAACGAGCATATCTTTCATAACTTCAAAAGACTCTTTTGCGAATGTTCCAGTTACAATTGGCTTTTCAGAATAAATCAGTGCAAGATAAAGACGGTATCTATCACCTACTTCTTCTGGAACATCAGAACATATTATTGAGGTACTTTGAGCTTTGATATTGTCTAATTGGTCAACAACCTTGGTAAAATCTATATAATCTTTAGAAATCGCAGTACGAATTTCATTAGTATTAGCATCAAGTACATTGAGAGCTGCTGAACCTGGATCAAAGCAGATGTTTTCTCCTTCAAGCTTAGTTACTTCCACACCTTCTCTATCGTACAAAGTAATCGAGGAGGGAGCTGTTTTTAGCGATTTCTTGATAAGGTCTGGAGGGAGTGTAGCTCTTCTTGAATCAGTATCTACATTAACTCCTGCATTCTGTAAAATCTCGACAGCTTCTTGATTTTCAACAAAGAAACCAATCTCATCGAGAATTTCCATAGCTTCAGCTATTACTTTTTCTTTCAATTCGTTTTCAAGAATTTTGATAGTAGGTCTCATAGGAAAACACACATACTAGGATAAGTCAAACTATAATTAAACTACACTTATAAAACGTTTTTCTGATTTTCGAGGAATGTGATTTAAATACTGAATTGAGAAGTAGATGTTAGATGTATGCAGTTAAACAAGAAATCATCCAATGGTTGATGGAAGATAACAATCCTCCAGTCAAATATCTAACACAAACTAATCTATTAGAGGTGGATAGTAGCAAATCAGATGTTGTTGCAATAAAGAATAAAATAAACAATTACGAACCTATTGCTGAAATTCTGAATAAGCAAATCGATAGTTCTTATTGGTTTGATAAAGGTAAAACAAAAAACTACAAGAAGTATTTAGGATCTTTTTGGCAAGTGATTTTTCTTTCTGAATTACATGCACAGAAAAATGAACAAATAGAAAATGGTATTGAACATATTTATTCAACTGGACAATCCTCAAATGGCGGATTTTCAATGACTGGTACTAATAGGGGAGCTATCACTTGCTTAACTGCAAATATAGTTAGAGCATTGTATTTTTTTGGTTATGGAGAAGATGAGAGAACCAAAAAAGCTGTAAAATTTTTATTAGCAAAAATTGAAGATGGAGAGGGACTAATCTGTTATCCCCTTACTAGTTTAATCCAGAATTGTTTCATGACTATTCCTAAAGTTATTCATGCTTTAGGTTCAATACCTGTTAATGAAAGAACTTCTCGGGTTCAGAAAGGAATAGACCATTGTGTTAAACTCTTACTAGATAATAATATCTACAAATACGTTCCAGAAGAAAACAAGGAATGGTTGAAGTATATTACTGATAATAATCTTAAAGGGCAACAGCTTTTTGAAGAGAGAAATAAATTTCTCGACAAGTACCCAACCATAACAAAAATTGCAAAACCAGGGTGGACCAAATTTGGTTTTCCACTGAATTATAATTCGGATATTCTGGATGCTATGAGATCTTTGGCTGCTGTTGACCAGAAGTACTCTACTGAAATGGATCAAGCAATTGAAATATTAAAATCCAAAAGTACTGAAGGTAAATGGTTATTAGAAAAACAATACAAATCTCCAATGCATACTCAAATAGAAAAATACAAGAAAGAAAGCAAATGGATTACTTATCATTCATTAGCTGTTTTGAAGCATTTCGAAGGTATCCAAATCAAGGATGAGTAATTAAATTATTTACATCTTTTTCCAAAAAACGAATTATCTTCTATATGCGCAATTTTCCAAATCGCAGGTTGCACAACCTCTTATTCCAAGTTCTTTGTCTACTTCTTTACCCACATTTACTGCAAAAGATACAGATTTTACTGGTTTCATCATCATTGTTACACTTAAAGTAACATCGATTGCTTCTGTTGGAAGTAGTTGAAAAATAAGTTTCTGTCCCTCCTCTAGAACCCATTGACAATATCCTGGACTAAATCTACAAGTTACTTCCTTGTTTTTTGTTTCTTCCTTCAAATCGTCTAGAATTATTTGATTGACTCTTTCTGCTGTTTCTTCTGCAGCATGAGATGCAATAGCATCTAAAATCACACCTTTTGCTAATTCTCCTCTCTGCAGTTGCTCAGAACTCAATTTTTCCAAATCATTTCCAATTGTGCAAACAGCTAGTATTGTCTTCTCTGATTTTTTGAATAGAAATCTAGGTTTGAGTTCTTCACTATTAAAAATATCATATACACCTTTGGGGTCAATTACATCAAGTGCTAGCTGTTTCATCTCATTAATTTCTTCATGTAATTCGGGTGATGCTTTCTTACTAGAGTTCTTGTTACTTAGATAGCGTATTATTTCCTCATTACTGAGTTCAATCTTTAACTCATCTAAAACTCTCATTTTTCCCACTTGTTTACTAAGTGTTTTATCTCCTTTATAAATTCTGGAGTTGACCCACAACACCCTCCAACAGCTCGAGCTCCAGCTTCAACCATCTTCAATATGTCTTTAGCAAAATCCTCAGGTTTCGCGGTGTAAACTGTCTCTCCCTTGACTAATTCTGGTTTACCAGCATTTGGTTTAGCCATAATTGGAAGGTCTGTATGTTGTTTGATTTGAGTGATTAAATCTATCATTTCATGACTACTAATAGAGCAATTTGCACCAATAACATCAGCTCCTGCATTTTCTAGTTCCTTAACACATTTCTCTACTGAATCTCCCATGACTGTAAAGTACCCTCTTGGTTTCTTTTGATATGCTATCGATGCAAAAACTGGTAGATTTGATGCTTTTTTGATTGATTTAACAGCTGCTACTGATTCTCTGATATCAATCATAGTTTCAACAACAAAGAAATCAATTTTTGTTTTTGCCAAAATTTGAGCTTGCTCAGAGAAATTATTCTCAAAATCTTCAATTGTTCCACTTCCTACAGGTGGAAGAAAAACTCCAGAAGGACCTATATCCCCTGCAACATAACCATACTCAGGACAAACTTCTAGTGCAATCTCTGCAGCTTTTTCGTTGTAATCTTCAATACTACTTCCATGCTTGTAAGCTGACAATTTCAAAGCTGAACCTCCAAAAGTATTGGTAAAAACTACATCAGAACCAGCTTTGAAATAATCTTTGTGTATCTTCTTAATCTTATCAGGATGATCAATATTCCAGATCTCAAGAGGGGTTCCAGTTGGAAAACCTTGAGCAAGAAGCAATGATCCCATAGCTCCATCAAGAATCAAGATTCTTTCTTTGATAAGATCTAATATGGGTTTTTTACTCATAGAGAAAAACCTCCTACAATCCTAGTAATTTTCTGGCGAGTTTAACTGCACTAACAGCATTTTCTGCAGTCCCATCTGCACCTATCTCTTCAACCCATTTTTTAGAAACAGGTGCACCTCCAATAAGAACTTTGAATTTATCACGTATTTTACGTTCTACAAGTTGATCAATTAATCTTTTCTGACCAACCATTGTTGTAGTAAGAAGTGCTGAAATACAAATTACATTGGCATTTAGTTCAAGAGCTTTCTCAATAAATGTATCAACTGGAACATCAGCCCCAAGATCATGGACTTCAAATCCTTCAGCTGATAACATGGATGCAACTAGTGTCTTGCCAATATCATGGATGTCTCCTTCGATTGTTCCTATAACAACTCTCCCAAGAGATCTATCTTCTTTTTCTTGTGAGAGTAATGGCATAAAAATGGTCATTGCAGCTTTCATTGCCTCTGCACTACGCATGAGTTCAGGTAAAAAATATTCACCTTCTTCGAATAG
Source organism: Candidatus Heimdallarchaeota archaeon (assembly GCA_016839875.1). The sequence goes on along the minus strand of JAEOTK010000047.1, from coordinate 1,663 downwards.
ATCGCCGGCTTCTCTTATTGCCTCTGAAAAAACATCTATTATCTTATGGATTTCATATCCTTCTGAGATTGCGCTTTTAGCTAGAGTTTCAGATTGGGAAACATCTCCAGTAAGTATAGCATCTTTGTATTTCTTCGCTTCTTCCAATTTTATCACCATTCAATGAATGCAAATGCTATGTATATCTCTAATTATAACATATAAAATTCTTACTTATAAGAATGAAAAAAGAAGGATCTACTTTCCTTTTGGTTCCAATTTATCGTAACCATATTTTTTCCTATATTTATCCCAGTGCTCATTTACATTGTTAATGGCTTCATCATCAATGTTATGAACATTTGGAACGTAATCTCGTTTTTGAGATTCTGCATATTGAATCATATCATCTTTGTATTCATCCCAACCATCAATCTTCAAATGCTTGTATATCTTTTCCATATGTTCTGAAGGGGTTTGGATGAAATCTTCATACTTAACATGAATGATTCGATCTTCTGGAATGAGATGTAAATCTTTATCTTGATATTCATAAAGCGATTGATAGTTTTTGAGAATATCCTGTTTCATCTTTTCTTTATCCCATGTCTGTAAAGTATAAATGGCAAAGACTTCATCAAAGAATTTAACTGTGCTTTTGTAAACATCGTACGGATTTCTATAAGTATGAATAAATTTCGCATTTGGGAACATTTCCAAAATCTGAGGAATTCGATAACTTGAAGTAGGATTCTTCAGGAAAAGTTGCCTTCCTTTATGACCAAATGTTAACATCTGGACCAGGTAATAATATTTCCTTTTCCATTTTGCCATATGCTTAGGCATTCCTTCGAAAGCTAGAAAACTGGAATATAAATCGAAATTACGAGGAAAAATAAAACCTGTATAGTAACCATATCTAGTAGTAGTACCAATACAATATTCTTCTTCTGTAGGTTCTTCAACTCCCATAATTACATTATCCATAGGTCTGACATCAGGGAGAGATGCTTCCATTATCCAATTGGTAAACCTTGGGAAAGCTAAATACATTGTAGTTGCATAACCTTCAATGTTAGAAACATAACCTTTTGTTTTATCATAAGCCATTAAGGTCATCAGATATGTAGTGCCTGTTCTATAATGACCAATTATAAATATTGGATCTTCTTTAATCTCTGTCCTCTTGATTTTTCTATGAAACCTTATCTTTTGAATAACTGTCATAGGAGCTATAAATGTTGCTAATGTTATTGCATACAAGAAACGTAGCCAATATTTTGGATGAATTCTAAACTTGTTATCCCATAATACTCTAAGAATGTTGATTAAAGTGTAACCTGCAAGTGGTTCTTCATGAACAATGAGCCACGATCTATCTTTTCCCATATTGAATCAATTCCTTTCTACAGCCTTTAGAACACTGTTTCAATGAAGTAAAATTACTACTATATATATTTTTGATTGCAACAATCAAGTTGATTTTCTTTAAAATAATGTGATTTATTCATCTTTCGAACTAGATTTAAATACGTTTTACACTTTATATTCTATTATATGGTGATTTTGAATTCAAAAAAAATAAGAAATAAAAAGAGCACATCGTTTTTCTTAATCCTGCTTTTTAGTCTTTCAGCTCTACTTACAATAAATGAAACTAGAGCGGCAAGTACAACTCTTTTTT
>JAEOTK010000046.1 GCA_016839875.1 Candidatus Heimdallarchaeota archaeon | reverse complement strand
GGGGGAGGTCTCAAAGGTTCAACTTCATCTCTGACAGCAGCCCTTGATTCTCTAGGCTGTCGTATCTCTCGTTTTAATGGAGTAATTTCAGCAATAACGTCAGGTTGCTCTGCAGGTTTTTTGCGAACTAGCCATTCATCAGACTTGAATTCTTGTTTTGAAATCTTAGTTAGCTCTTTTGCTGCATACAAAATATCTTTTCTTATTTTTTCAAATCTTTGTTTTTCTGCTGCCGAACCTTTAACTGATTCTACTGTAGATCTTACAGCAAGTTCCTCAATTCGTTCATTCAAACCTTCGTTCATTTCTTGAATAATCGCTAAGGAATCAGGAATTCCAGAAATCAATGCTTGTTTCTGATCTTCAATTGCCAAAATGAGAGCTTCATACTCCTTTCTCTTACTTTGATTAACGTTTTCAGAGACTTTCCCTTCCTTTTGCAAATCATCCAGTTTTCCGAAACGCTCTTCTACTTTCTTCTGTTCTTTCGTCATATCTTGAATACGTGATAAGAGCTGTTTGACTGAAGATCTAATTGTGTCAGGATCCGGAGCTATTGCCTGTAATGTAATGAAACCTTCACGAATAATGGATTTATCAGAAGCTTCATGATAAGCCGCAGAATACTGATCTTTTAATTTCTGATATAATTGCGAATCGATTTTAGATTTTGCTTTGCGATTTTCTAAAGCTTCTAATAATGCTGCAAGGTATCTTTTATCCAAATTCTCATATTTTATAGTTTGTTTTGACAAGAACCCAACTCCGATTTTCTAATAGTGAAGACTTATCTAAAGATTAGTAAGCTTTTTCTTAATAATAATTTGGAATCTTTCTTATTGAAAAATCTTCTTGAATCAGATATAAAATTATTTTGAACGTAAATAATATTATTAATAGAAGATTTACATATGAACTGCAATAGTTAGGTTGAAGAAAATGAAAAAAATTATTCTTGCATCAGCTTCACCCAGAAGACATGAACTACTAGAATTATTAGGAATAGAGCATGAAGTTATCCCTTGTATGGAAGATGAGAAACAAATACGAATTGGTGAGGAGTCTAAACTTGACACGAAGCAAAAGATTACTCAGAAAACAATCGAACAAATGATACTTGAGTTAGCGTATCAAAAAGCAAGTTGTGTCTCAAAGATAATACCAGCCAACATGAAAAAAGATACTCTAATCATTGGTGCAGATACTATAGTAGTATTAGAAAACGAAATCATTGGTAAACCGAAGTCGAAGAAAGAAGCAGTAAGTATGCTGCAGAAATTACTGGGCAACATCCATGAAGTATATACTGGTTTATGTATCATTGATTTGCAGGCTGATAAAATTCTATCAGCAGTTGAGATTACTGCAGTTAGCATGATTGAATGGCCTTTAGAGAAAATTGAAGCCTATATTGATGCAGAGAATGTTTTAGATAAAGCTGGAGCTTATGCAATACAAGGAATAGGAGCTGCAATGATCGATAGAGTAGAAGGATGCTTTTACAATGTTATGGGATTACCTTTGAGTAGATTAGTAATTATGTTAGATAAATTAGGATACAGCTATTTGATAAAATGAATAAGCGTGAAATCTTAGTTCTGGATATAGAACTTACGGAAAAATATTTTATTTAGGATAAATTTTGAATCTTAAAGTTAGTATTGAAGGAAGAAGAAAGCTTTTTATGTAAAAGCAATTCCGAAAATAATAGAAATAACATTACAAACAGAGGACTAAAATTGAACAAAAAAAGAACATCCACAATACTCATACTCATCACCGTTTTCTTGATTAGCTCTATCTATAACAGTGGTATTACTGATACAATAGCTGCTGTCAATCCTGGAAACGTAGTTCCAGTCTTCACCCCAGAAGATACACAAGTAGGCGTCACTAAAAACATGGTTCGTTCAAATGATAGTGCTTTAGTTGATAATTATATCACCTATATTGGTGAGACATTTGATGTAAATATTGAAATCACTAATTATGCTGTTCAATCCATTGAAAATGTCACTTTAATAAGTCCAGAATGGAATCTTACATCTCTTGGATATTCGGAAGATGATTTTACCGTAGCAGGAGATTACAATAAAACCTGGTCTATTATTAATTCAGCAACAGCAGAGAGTGCAACTTATTCTATATCTCCTCTGGTAGTTGGAACATTTGTTTTTCCAGCTTCAAATGTATCTTTTACATATACAAATGGAACAGATAGTTTCACACTTTCAAATTCC
>JAEOTK010000295.1 GCA_016839875.1 Candidatus Heimdallarchaeota archaeon | reverse complement strand
CATCTACATTGAAACGATCACTTGTCTCAAAACAGAAGATTCCTCTCATGCCCAATTTATCAACAATGGCACTCTTAAGAGCATCAAGACTTCCAATGATATCAATACCACTAGCGTGATGATCTATTAGTGAAGTTACTCCACTTTTCAATGATTCCAAACCATAAACCATAGCACTATGGAATGTAGCATTATTATCTAGCTTGCTATCAAATTTCCACCAGAGTTGCTCTAAGATATCTCTGAAAGATTTTGGATTAAAGGGAATGTAAGCTCCACGAACGAGTGTGGAATATATATGAGTATGGAAATTTATCAAACCTGGAAGAAGAATTTTATTTTTCCCATCAATAATATCTTCATCAAATTCAGGAAAATTCTTCATTTCACCGACTTCAATGATTTCTTTGCCATAAATACAATATCCGTCTTCAATATAGGTCTCATAATCATATATTTTCACATTGATTATTGCCTTCATGAATTTACTATATCTTACTTTCATAAGAATTTTGTCTTTTCAAGCGAATTATTAAGATTTAATGTTTCATAAACAGTATTTGAAATTGAGGGAAAATGCTTTTATTGTTAACACCTATTGTTGACAATTTGAATCTCGTTTGTTCTAAATGAGATAATTAATTAAAAGAGTTGATATTATGAAAAATAGTAAAAATAAATATAAAAGAAGTATAAGCATTTTGTTAATTTTTTTCATTATAACTACTTACTCTTTAAATACATTTAACATCGAGGCTGATGTTAATGAGAACAATAAAAACAGTATAGATTCTTGTGAAGTAATTCCATGGAAATGGGGAGATACCGAAGTCTTGTCCACTGAAAGCACAGGCTTTTCTTTTTGGCCTTCTATTGCAGTTGATTCAGTTGGTAATATCCATATTGCATGGGAAGATTCAACTAATTATACTAACTGTGGAACAGATTATGATATATTCTACAAACGATGGGATATCTCTACCTCTACTTGGTCAATAACAGAAGTTGTATCAACAGAGAGTACAGAAACTTCTTCTTGGTCTTCTATTGCAGTTGATTCAGTTGGTAATATCCATATTGCATGGGAAGATTCAACTAATTATACTAACTGTGGAACAGATGGAGATATTTTCTACAAAAGATGGAATACCTCTACCTCTACTTGGTCAATAACAGAAGTCGTGTCTACAGAAAGTACAGGTGGTTCATATTATCCTTCTCTTGCAGTTAATGCTTCGGGGAACGTACATATTGCATGGGAAGATTCAACTAATTATACTAACTGTGGAACAGATAGAGATATTTTCTACAAACGATGGGATACCTCTACCTCTACTTGGTCAATAACAGAAGTCGTGTCTACAGAAAGCACAGGTAGTTCATATTATCCTTCTCTTGCGGTTGATGCTTCAGAAACTGTACATATCACTTGGCGTGATACAACCGACTATGCCTATTCTGGCCCAGAGTCTGATATTTTCTATAAAAAGAAGGATACTTATTTTTCATGGACTACAACAGAAGTGGTTTCTACAATAAGTACAGATGCTGCTTTTATTCCTAAAATTGCAATTGACTCGGCAGGCAATATACATATAGCATGGTATGAATTTTCCAATATTTTACTAAGTGGAACAGATATGGATATATTCTATAAACGATGGGATGCTTCATTGTTTTCATGGACTACAACGGAACTGGTTTCTAATATAAGTACAGAAAGTTCTTCTGATTTAGCAATTGCTACTGATTCTATAGGGAATGTACATATTGCATGGGGTGATGACACTAATTATACTAATTGTGGAACAGATATGGATATTTTTTATAGATTCTTATCTAAATTTCCCATTGCTCCTAAATTGTCTCCTATTTTACCTAATCCCACCTATACTGCAACAGTTTCCTTGGACTGGAATGATGTGCCAAGCGTTTCCTTATATTATATCTATCGTTCAACTTCCAATATCTTATCGGTTGAAGGTCTTACTCCAGTTGGAAGCACTGTAACATCTTTCTATGACGATACACTTCCAACATCAGGAACGTTCTACTATGTTATTGTTGCTAGTAACAGTAATGGAAACAGCACTATTTCAAATTGCTGGTGTATTGTGTATATACCTGTTGTGCCCGAATACAGTACGATTTCAAGTTTAATACTTGCTGCATCTGCTTTCTTAATTGTAATCATGATAACTTACAAGAGGAAATCTAAAAAGAATTAGATCAAACTAGTTCTTTCTTTTTTTATTTCATCTTAAATCTTCAAAAACAATTTAAATATGATTGATTCCAGAGTTAGTCATGAAAGCAGTTCAGTTGATTGAAATTGACAAAGATCTAGAAAACCGAGAAATTCCAATTCCAGAAATTAAACCTGATGAAGTATTAATTCGAATAGTAGCTGCTGGTATTTGCCACTCTGATGTTCACTATAGAGATGGAGTTTCTGCTGTTGGTTATCTTCCAATAACTTTGGGACATGAAGTAGCAGGTGAGATAGAAAAGATAGGTGAAGAAGTTTCTGATTTCAAAGTGGGTGATAGAGTCTGTCTTAATTATATGATCACCTGTGGAAAATGTCAATATTGTGTGCAAGGAACAGAGCAGTTTTGTGAGGAAGGAAAAATGATTGGAAAAGATGTTGATGGAGGTTACGCCGAATACATAGCAGTTCCAACAAGAGGAGTATTCAAACTTCCTGATTCTGTTTCTTTTGAACATGCTGCTGTTATGATGTGCTCTTCTTCTACTTCTCTTCATGCTTTAAGAAAAACTCGTTTCAAGACAGGAGAGTCTATTGCTATTTTTGGGGTGGGAGGTTTAGGAATTTCAGCTTTACAACTAGCTAAAACATTTGGAGCTGGAGATATCTTTGCTATAGATATTGATATCAAAAAACTGGAAACAGCAAAAGAAATGGGAGCTATTCCTATTAATGCGAAAGATGTCGATCCAGTCGAAAAAATCATGGAACTAACAAATGAAGAAGGAGTAGATGTAGCATTAGAGCTCATCGGTTTACCGATGACTATGGATCAAGGAGTTAGATCTTTAGCTAGATTTGGTCGTTTAGGATTGGTTGGTATAACAGCTGACACATTCGATATTAATTCTTATGAAGCAATTTGCAGAGAAAAAGAGATTATTGGTGTATCTGATCACCTAATATCAGAAATCCCGTTCTTGTTAGATCTAGCTAAACAAGGAAAACTAGATTTATCTAATGTAGTAACCAAAACAGTTCCTTTAGAAGCTGATTCTATTAATCAGATTCATCATCAATTAAAAGAGTTCAAAGCTGAGTTTAGAACAGTTATTAAACCTTGAAAAAAGATGAAACAGAAAGCTTAGATAAAGTAAAAGATAGAGCTTATTCTATTTGATATAGTTTAGCTCAGCTAATTCGTCTTCATGGGTAAGAACAACTGCCTTTACAGGTTTTCCATCTTTAGAAAACTCGAATCTTACTGCTTTTGAACTGAATTCACCAATGAATTCTTTTGAATTATACGTTTCTAGTATTTCTTCAAATTCTCCAACTTTTACAACAAGATTACTTTCCTTTACTACAAATTCTACTTCATTTTTTCCTTTATATTTTCCTGTAACTTTTGCTAAATCTTCAGGACTAGCTTTTTTCTTAGGAAATTTGAAAAACTCTGTAAGTTTTTTCTCTTTAACATATTTTCCTACAGGAGCAAGTAAAACCACAAATTCCTCCTCAGAATCCAACCCAAATAATTTATCTAGTTTATTTTGTTCATAATAACCAATAGCAACGGTGCCTAAATTAATAGCTTCACAAGCCATATAGAGATTTTGACAAACTAATCCAAGATCTATTGCAATAAATTTATGTGACAAGATAGTGTACCGCCATTCTGTCCTATATGGTACAGCTGTCCAATAGAAAATTAAAGGAGCCTTTCCAACAAATTTTTGATTATAAGCTAATTCACTCATTTTCTCTTCTGCATTTTCAATATGTTTCATGAACATTAATTGGTGAGTAAATGAGATATATCTATACAATCCTGGCTCCAATCCTTCCACATTCTTAATAACCAGGTAAGTTTCTAAAGGACTTTTAGCTCCAGATGAAGGTACTGTTCTAAATACTCCTAAACCTGATTTCAGAATCCTCTTTATACCTTGTGTGCTCCAAAGTAAAAATGATAGTTCTTCCAACGAAATAGAATCTTCTGTAAACTTTCTCCTGCTTTTTCTGCTATTAACAAGTTCAACAAAAGGTGCTTTACCAATTGTAAACTTTTCTGGTTTAATTAAATTAATAAGCTTTACATCTTTTGGATAAGGTTGTTGAAAAAGCGGTGGTTTAATCTTCTTCTGTTCATCTGATTGAGGAACTACACTATCATATTCTTCAGAATCATAGAAACGAAGAAATTTCCTATTTTCTTTCATAGTGGAGATTTATTTAAGACATTAATTAATATTTTTAAATAAATTTTACATTAATTTTTCTTCAAAATGCTTGGTTTACGCAATATTAATATGATTGAAGCAAATAGTAGAAGTGAAAATCCTATAACAATAAAATTCATTTCTGTTTCTCTATATTCTACGGATTCAAGTATATAATGGACATCATATTCATTATCAGAAGCGTGTCTTTCTACCTCAACTTTTGATAAGAATCCAAACTCAAGATTAATTTTAAGATATACTGAACCTTTCCCATCATCATCTCTTCTTGTATATTTATTTTCATAAAAATCATCACTAAGTTTTTGCCAATAATCATCTTCTCTTGTGCTTTGACTAACAAAATATTGATCAAAATAATCGTAGTATTCAGAGAAATAATCTAGTAAATTATCTGCTGAATCATAATAACTAAGTGGATAGAAGAAACTGTATGGATAAACTCCCATAGTTGTAAATACTCCTGCAGAAATATCTATTATTGTTTCATTAACTGTGTATTCAATCCACTCATCTTCTTTTAGAGGTTGGGGAATCAGTGAAGAAGAGATTGAGAATACGGGTTCTGCAATGATTTCTGCGCTTATGATATCTCCCATTTTATATTCAGTTTTCAAATCAGGGATTTGAGCATCAAAAGCATTGTATTTGGTGAATTCCCAATAAAAGATTTCTCCAATTTGAATACTCTCATGGAAATTTACATCACAAAGACAAAAAGCTTCTGTTTGTAGATTGAGTATTAATGGGAGTATAAGTATTATGAAAAATGGAATCTTGTTTTTGTTTCTCATATTCTTCAATTTTCTCTAAATTCAGAGAGACTTATAACTCTTATGAGATATTTTTGATTCGATTCAAAAGTTTCTTTCTTACTTCTCAAAATACCAAAAAAGATGATACACTTTGCACACTTCTTCAAATCCCATCCTCTTATAAACATTATAACCCATTTCACTTGCATGTAGGATTATAATTTCATATCCTCTTTCTTTTGCATCTTCAGCAGCAGCTAAAGTAATAGCAGTTCCTATCCTTTTGCCCCTAGCTTTTTCTAAAGTACCAACAGCATATATTCCAGCAACACCCTCTTTGTAGAATACTAACGAAACAGCTACTGGTTTCCTTTCATAATAACCTAGAAATGCCGAATAACTATCATTGTTTTTGTGTTCGAGAAGATGAGGAAAGAAACCTAGAGCAGAATCCTTTGGTGCTTTATAGGATTCCAATAAGACTTCATCCCAAACAGCAAATTGATCTTTGTTTACAACTCTAATTATTTCAAAGTTCTTTATTTCGGCACTTTTTGGTAAATCTTTTACATTTACGTACATACCAGGTAAAGTGTTTTTTGTAAAACCATATTTGGAGACTAATAAATTAGTTAAAGTAGAAGGTTTAGTTAATTCTCCCGTTCTCCATCCAAAAGAAAGATTCCTTTCTTTAAAATATTTAATTACTTCTTCGATTTTTTCTTCTAAAAATTCTTCAGATAAATTTATACTATATACTGCATTTAGATATGCCAGTGTCCATCCACTATTTAGAATCGAATATTCACTTGTTTTTACACATTTAATTTTTGAATCTTCCAATTCCCTCTCTTTTTCTCCATAAAAGAGATACATGTTTTCTTCTATTGCTCGGATAATTTCTTCTTTAATGGGATTTCTTAGAATAGTAGTCACAAATAATCTCTTGGAATTTTCTATTAAAAATCTTACTGGAATTCTAATAGAGGTGAATGCAAAAAATTATCGAAATGAAGGCATTACTTCTTTGGCAACTTTTTCCATTGTTTTTTGTAGATTTTCTTTTCCAGGGTAGTAGAAGATGAATTCTTCAATTCCTATTTCTGAGTATTTTTCTACATACTTAATGAAATTATCTTCATTTTTAAACAAATTGAATGCTTCTTTTCCGTAGATTAAAATGGAACGTTTGAGTGTCTTTGGATCCCTTCCTAATTCATTACAGAAGTCATTTATCTTCTCATTTCTTTCAGCTGTTTTTTCGAATATCTTTTGTGGATTTAATCCTCTCCCCCCATAAGAATTCCATGCATCAGCATATTTAACTGCTGTTTTCAACATTTTATTACTCATAGCAGCTATCATTATAGGAGGACGGGGTTTTTGTATAGGTGGCGGGTATATATTAGAATTAACTAGTTGATAGAACTCTCCTTCATAATTTTTCATTGATTGATTACTTAGAAGCTGATCAATTATTTCTACTGCTTCATTAAATCTTAGTACTCTCTCCTTTGCAGGATAATCTGGAATCCCAACCATAGGAAATTCAGGTGATCCAGGTAAACCAGTTCCTAAACCTAAAATCAATCTACCTTTGGAAATATGATCTACTGTCATAGCTTGTCTTGCTAACATTGGAGGATGTCGCAAGAAAACTGAAGAAACTAAAGTTCCTATCTTGATTGTTTTTGTTACGTTGGCTAAAGCTGCAAGCAATGTCCATGCTTCAAACCAAGGTTGAGTTGGTTGGTTATAAATGCAAAAATGATCACCCATCCAGACACTATCAAAACCTAATTCCTCGACATGTTTCCAACGTCTGATTTCTTCTTCCCACGAATTTTGTTGAAGATTAATAATACCAAAAGAGAGTGCTTTTTCCATGGGGTTTTTTAGTATTAAGAAACTTATTAATTTAACCATAAATTTCTTGTTTCTTATTTTGCATAATGTTTATTAGAATAGTGAGGTAAACTTTGCTTCTAATGAGAAAAATAAGCAATAGTCTAGTACTTGTGACATTGTTATGTGGTTTAATAATCTTAGCAGGAGCAACAAGGACACAAGTTTCTGCATCAAACGAGGAGGAAAGAAAATCAACTAGTAAAAATTCAATTCACTTTTACGTACCTCATGAACCCATCATAATTACAAATGATAAAAATTTCACAGATTACGGATTTCCTGGTTTAGGGACAGTTGAAGAACCATATATAATTGAGAATTATAATATCACTACATCAAATAATGAAGGGATTTATATCAATGACACAACTAAACACTTTGTCATTCGTAACTGTTATGTAGATGCAGAATCCCGAGGTATTCAAATTTCATATATTGCTAAAGGAACAGCGTCGATCATACATAACACTTGTACTAACAACGATTATGGTATCTATCTGTATTCTTCCTCGGGTATCTTTCTATCCCATTCTTCTGGTGTGATTTTGACAAATAACACTTGTAATAACAACTATTATGGTATCTGGTTGTGGAATTCCTCTAGTGCGATGTTGACTGATAGCATTTGTAGTAATAACAAGGGTCTTGGCATCCGACTGCATTCTTCCTCCAGTGCGACATTGACGAGTAATACTTGTAATAACAATGACGATGGTATCTATCTACATACTTGCTCCGGTGCGACATTGACGAGTAATACTTGTAATAACAACAATTATGCTTTCGTTCTGTTGAATTCTTCTAGGTTGACGCTAACAAATAACGTTTGTAATAACAACGAAAGGCGCTGTATCCTTCTGAACTATAATCTCTATGACAGTATTATTCACCACAACAGTTTCATAGACAATAATTTAGGAGGTACTTCTCAAGCCTATGATGAGGGAATCAACAACACCTGGTATGAAGAAGAAACTGAAGAAGGGAATCATTGGTCGGATTGGAGAAGTAAGAAACCTTATCTTATCGATGGTGATGCTAATGCTACAGATCCTTATCCATTAAACAAAAATCTGGAAAGAATAGATTATGGATATACACTGGTTATTCCTGCACTTATCCTTGTAGCTATTCTTCTTAAACGCAAGAAAAATACCTATTCTCGACCATAGAAATCCATTCGATTCTGTTATTTGGAGAAAACTGCTCGATAATTTTAATAACTGAAACAGTTTACTATAGCTAGTCCTTTGGTGGAAAAAAATGAAGAAAAAGATATTTTTGGGAATAGTTGTTTTTGGAATAATACTGTTTCCATTAGTCATCAAAACTCAATCAACAACTACTTTGGTAGTTTCAGATAATCTGAAAAAAAATCAACTAAATTTAACCCTATCATCAACTTCACATAAATTATCAGATTTATCTTTAACACCACATGAACCTATTGAAATTCTTAATGATGCTAATTTCACAGATTATGGCTTTCTTGGTTTAGGAACAGCTGAAGAACCATATATAATTGATAATTATAATATCACTACAACAGATAAAGAAGGGATTTATATCAATGACACAACCAAGCATTTTGTT
>JAEOTK010000294.1 GCA_016839875.1 Candidatus Heimdallarchaeota archaeon | reverse complement strand
TTAACAGATTCTAATTTCTTGTATATTGTTTCGATGTTTTTTGCTTCTTTATACTTCTTATTTATTTCTTCTACTCCACCATATTTTTCTATTAACTGAAGTAGATCATTGATGAAGGGATTATTTTCATCCATCAAGAAGTTTTGAACAGCATCAAGGTTTTCTTGTGTTATAGATAGTTTTTTTCTAATATCATCCATTAAATTACTCCTCCTATTGGTTGAGTTCTTTATTTATGTAATCTAGAAAATCCATCATTCAATTTTAAATATATCCCTAAAGAGATAATTCCATTTTTGGAAAAATAACTTGTTTATCCTTTTAACCGCTTAAGTGCTTCTTTTGCACTCCTGCTAACAAATGTGTTATCATCCTTTATCAATTCTTCAAGTGCAGCTATTGAAGATGGGTCGTCCATAAATCCTAAGGCTGTAGCTGCATTTTTTCTTATAAACCAATCATCATCGTGAAGTGCGACTAAGATTAAATCAAGAGCTGTTTTCCCGCCAATTCTACCTAATGCAACTGATGCACTCTCTTTCACATCCTGGAATCTATCAGTCATAAAAAGATCAAAAAGAAATTGAACTGCATTTTCTTCTTTAAGCTCTCCTAGAATCCAAGCTATTTTACTTCTGGTTTCTCGGTCTGAATCAGCAAGAAAACCTAATAATAAATCTGCATTCAAACCACTTAGTTTCACTAATTGATCCCATTTTCCTCTTGCAATCAATTGCAGAGTCTTTTCTTCTTGATTCTCAGGATTCCACCCTAAATACTCAAGAACTACTGCTATTTCAGCTCTGACTTCCCAATTTTCATCATTTAATTTTGAGACTAAACTAGGGATTGCATCTAAAGCTAGTAATTCTCCTAATGACCTTGTAGCATTTTTTCTAACATCAGCATCTATGTCATTCAAGGCTTGCAGTAAACTTTCGAAAGAGCTTAAATCTTGAATTTTCCCAAGTGCCCAAGCAGCTCTACTTCTAACTGCAGGTATATCATCAAAAAGCAATTCAATAAGAGCAGGAAGTGCTTCATGTTTGTCCTTATTATCAACAATTGAATTAATGGTGAAAATCCGAATGTGAGGATCTTTATCTTTCAAGCTTTCCAGCAGATATTTCATATCGTCCTCATCAAGCAAATTTATCACTTCCTTCTACGTATAAAATAATAGCAACGGATTAATTAAAACATTCCCAATCGTCTACCAAAATTTGATATTCCACATATACACTCTCTGATGTATCCCCAGGACGTTTCGATTTTCCATCTACTTTGATTACTTCTCCTGAGAGTCTCATCTTTTCTTTACATTCTATGGTTTCTTTGGAATAAATAACAATCTGATCTCCAGAATCTAAATCAAAATACTGAATTATCTGATGAGTATCAGAAAAATCGATTAGATGCTGCCAAGGAACATCAGATATCTTACCTTCTAATTCAACTTTTTGACCAACTAGTTTGTGTAGTTCTGTCATCTAATCTACTCATCCTATATGTTCTTATAAACAAAAAACAAATAGATATAATATGTTTTTCATTAAAAAAACAATTTTAAAGGTGAAAGACTATTGACTATTAGAGGTAGTTCTATTGGAAAACCCTAACTCTAGTCAAATCAACTCTTCCAGAGAAGTCGATTATTCGAATAAAATCAAAGTTTTACATATAGATGATGAAGAAGATTTTCTCTTCTTGACTAAAGAATTTCTAGAAAAAATGAGTGAAGGTGAGATCATAGTTGAATCTCTTCAAGACTCCACGAAAGTTATTGATAGAATCAAAGAAGGTGGAATTGATGTCATCGTTTGCGACTATTTAATGGAAGAATTGAATGGTTTAGCACTTCTAGAGAGAATTAAACAACAGGAATATGATTTACCTTTCATTATATTCACTGGAAGAGGTAGAGAAGAGGTTGTCATAGAAGCACTCAATTTAGGGGCTGATTATTACCTTCGTAAAGGTTCTGATGCTCGTAGTCAATATACTGAACTTGTTCATCAAATCAAAACAGCTCTTAGACATAAAGGTGCAGAGAAAGCTTTGAAGGAATCTGAGATGCGATATAGGCATCTTGTAGAAGCGTTTTCAGACATTATTTTCATAACAGATTTAGAGTCAAGAATGCTCTATGCGAATCCCGCATTGGAAGAACAAACTGGATACACTGTATCAGATTTTCAATTCACACAAGAAGAAAATCCTTTCATCCATCCTGATGATGCTGAAAGAGTAGGACTATTTCTTGCGGATTTTGTAAAGAGTGAAAAGAAAAAATCAGAAGTGATTGAAAATCGATTTATCGATAAAAACAGCATTACTCATTGGTATTCTTCCGTGGTTACTAAAATTGATTTCTTAGGAAATCCATCACTTCAATTTATAATTCATGACATTACAGAACGTAAAAATCTCGAAGAAAGAATCAAACAGGAACGGGATCTAACTAAACTTTATCTAGATGAAGCAGGAGTAATGTTTAGTATTGTAAATGCTGATGAAGAAACTGAGCTAATTAATAAGAAACTCACTGAAGTTCTAGGTTATTCAGAAAACGATATTATAGGTAAGAATTGGTTCGATGTTATTTATGAAGAAAGATTTAGAGATGAACTAAAACTTAATTTTCAGAGAGCTATAGCAGGGATTGTTGAACCAACTGATTATGCAGAAATTGAGATGAAAATTAAAAGTGGTGAAAAGCGTCTCATTGCTTGGAGAAATACTGCACTAAAAGACGAAAAAGGCAAAATTGTGAAGATTTTAGGTTCAGCAGAAGATGTTACTGAAAGAAAGAGAATAGAGAGACAACTTCAAGAAAGCGAAGAAAAGTATAGAAGTCTTGTTGAAACGTCACCGAATTCTGTTGTCTTGAGTGATATGAAAGGTAATATTATCTTTGCCAACGAATTCGCAGCTAAAATGCATGGAGTAGAAACTCCTGAAGAATTGATAGGAGCAACTATGTCAGATTTTACAGCACCTGAAGATCTTCAAAGAGTAATATCAAATATGCGTGGACTCATGCAACTTAATCAAAGTATATACGAATATACAATGCTGAAAAAGGATGGTACTCATTTTCCTGTAGAATTAAATGCTTCCATTCTCCGTGATAATAAAGGTGTCCCATTTGCTATATTAGGAATAGGTAGGGATATAACGGAAAGAAAACTTGCAGAAAGAACTTTGAAAGAGAGTGAAGCGAAATATCGAGGATTCATTGAAAATTTCCATGGAATAGCATTCAGAGGAACCATTGATTTCAAGGCTGTTTATTTCCATGGAGCAGTTGAGGAAATAACTGGATATACTGAAGAAGATTTTACAGTGAAAGGAATAAAATGGGATAAACTTATTCATCCAGATGATATCAGCATTCCCCTTTCAATTCGGGATGATCTTGAAAATACACCAAATTTCAAATCTTCTATTGAGTACAGGATAATAAGAAAAGATAACGAAATAAGATGGATTAGACAGTTTGTTCAAAACATCTTAGCTGAAGATGATGGAGCAAACTTGGTTCAAGGAACATTGTATGATATTACTGAACAGAAAGAGATAACTGAAAATCTGAAGCAATCTGAAAATCTTTATAGAACTACTTTTGAAGCTACTGGAACCGGAAATCTCATTGTAAAAGAAAACAAGACAATCGTATTGGTAAATTCCAAATTTGAAGAATTAGTTGGTTATACTAAAGATGAAATTGAGAATAAAATGAACTGGTCTGATTTTCTATCAGAAGAAGAACAAGAAAAAATGGAAGAATATCAAAAGCTTCATTTTCAAGATTCCAGTTTAACTCCTGAGCAATTTGAAATTGGATTTAGAACAAAAGAAAATGAAATTAAACATGGAGTCTTAACAGTAAAACAGATTCCTGGTACAAGGGACTTTATGGTTACTTTACTTGACATAAGTGAGATGAAGAAAACTGAGGAAGAATTAAAGAGATCTGAAACACTTTACAGAACCATTTTCGAATCTACAGGGACTGCTAATGTGATTATATCTGCAGATTCTACTGTACTCTTAGTCAATGAAAAAATAGCTGAGCTATCAGGATACCCAAAAGAAGAACTCGAAGGAAAGAAATGGGCGGAGTTTGTACCTGAAGAAGAATTGCCAAAATTAATAGAAAATCAAAGAAAAAGACTTGAAGATCCTTCAATATCTGTTCAGCAATATGAAACTAAATTTAAAGATGGTCATGGAAATATTAAAGATATTTTAGTGAATGTGAGAAATATTCCGGGAACTACAGATGCAATTGTTATATTAGTAGATATTTCTGATATGAAGAAAGATGAAGAAGAGCTAAAGAAATCTGAAAACCTTTACCGTACGATTTTCGAAACAACAGGGGCAGGAAATGCAATTCTTGGGGAAAACACAATTATCAAACTAATCAACTCTAGACTTGAGGAAATAACTGGTTATGCAAAAGAAGAAGTAGAAGGTAAAATGAGCTGGTTAAAGCTTGTTCATCAAGATGAATTGGAAAGGTTAAGAGAATTTAATGAGATGAGATTCAAAGACCCTGATTCAGCTCCAACCCATTATGAAACAAAGATACTCAAGAAAGACGGAGAAATCAGAGATGCCCTTCTCCATGTAGACATTATACCTGGAACTAGGGATATTGTTGTTTCAATGATTGATATATCTGATATGAAACGAATACAAGATGAACTCGAGCAATCTGAAGGATTATACAAAACTATTTTCGAAACTACAGGGAGTTCATATGTGATATTCGATAAAGAAGCCACTATTGTTTTGATTAATTCTGAAATGGAAAGGTTGTCAGGATATAGTAAAGAGGAAATTGAAGGTAAAAAGAAATGGATAGAATTTATTCCTGAACCCGAATTATCTATGATGATTGAATATAATAGGAAACGAGCAACAGATCCTACTTCAGTTCCTGCTCAATATGAAACTAAATTCATCGATAAATATGGAAATGTTAAACATATTTTGATTAGTGTTAATTTTGTTCCAACAACCAGGAATTTCATTGGTGCTTTAATGGATATAACTGAAAGCAAGAAAACCCTGGAAGAGCTAGATATGCAAAGGGAAGAACTTAGCGATTTTGCTCATTATATGAGTCACGATATAAGAAATAGCTTGAGTGCAATAGAGGGATATATTGATGTATTTAAAGTAGATGAGGATAAAACATACATCGATAAAATACTCAGAAGAACTAAATACATAGGTGACTTATTAGAACACTCAGTTGAGCTGGCAGAAGCTGGACTTGCAATAGAGAAAAAAGATACAGTTGACCTAAATCATCTTGTCAATACAGTTGCTGAAGTTGTTATTCATAAAAAAATCAAATTCAAAAAAGAAACCTTATCTGATATTCAAGGTGATAAAGAAAGACTCTCGCAAGTTTTCAAGAATCTTTTCGAGAATGCAGTAATTCATGGAGAACCAACTGAAATCAGAGTTCAACAAGAAGAATCAGTAAATGAATTAGTAATCTCTGTGATAAATGATGGAAAAGTAATCTCCCAAGAAGCATTGGAAAAAGCATTTGAAAGAGGATTTACAACAATAAAAGATGGAAGAGGAATTGGTTTAACAATAGTTAGAAAAATCATTGAAGCTCATGGATGGCGAATCAATGTGAAATCTGATGTTGGAAAAACGAGATTCAATATTATAATACCAAGAATTTAAGAGAGAGATTGTCTTATTTCCATTACTGAGTTTTTTCCGTTTTTAATGCTTTAATTTTATTTCTTATTTTTGGAAGTATAAATCTGAAGACTTCAAATAGAATAAAAGCTCCGTAAAAATACATTAGAAAGACAGCTAATTGTGTTGCGAAGTAACCACTTGAGTATAGTCCTTTGAAAATTTCTCCAAACTCAATCAATGGGAAAACTATCGTATATGCTCTATTTCTTTTGTGTTCAACATCATAAGGAGAGCCAGCAAAATCATAAATAAAATCTGTCCTTCTAGCTTTTAACTCATTGAAAATAGCTTCTTCAGTAAATTCTGATGCATTCAATGTTGTCCAGCCATAAACAGGTTCAGGATGATGCATATCTGTAGTTGCAATTAAACCTAATCCATTATCAATGCAGAACTGATTAGAAACACTATCGTAATCTTCATGGTTAGCAGATTCAATATAATCCACTCCCCATTGCAGGAATTGTTGTCTTGTAGGCAGTTCATCAGTTTGCTTTTCGGTCCACATATAATGGTTGACTATGACAATTCCTCCAAGATCATGTGTTGAATCAATAACCTGTTGGATTTCAATATCTGTGGGGGTAAAAGTATAACTTCTAGATGGTATTATCGCATCACATTCAGCAATAGAAGCATTAGGAGGAAAAATGAGGTTAATATGACATCGATCAGTAGTCCATTCTACACCAGCAAGAACCTTAATTGAATCATTGAATTCAGTTCTAGCAATCTGACGAATTTCTTCTATTCCTTTGAAATTATTGTGATCGGTTAAAGCCATAGCAGTGAAACCCATAGCAATATGCCAAAGAATATTTTGTCTAGGTGTTAGATGACCGTCTGAGTATTTTGTATGAGAATGAGCATCAAATAGAATATTCCAACTAGAATTGTTGTAATCAGGAACATAACTGAAATCATCCCAATCATTATCATAATAACGATATTCTGCAGGTCCTCCGACCATTAAAGGTATTGAGACACCTATTAGAGTCCAGAAGAAAATATTGAAAATTAAAAATCGTTTTCCTATTTCTATCAAATACTTCATATTCATCTTAATGGCAAATCCCAAGTCTGGATATAACTTAGTTGCTTTTAAATATTCAGACAAAAATTAGTAAAAAATCAAGAAAAGGAGAGAAGATTATTTCTTGAAACTTAATTTTGGAATCAATGCTGGAGTATTCTTTTTGTACTCTTCGTAATCTTCTTCTCCTCCCCACTTTTCGTCAGCTCGTTTCTCTAGCATAGGAACTCCGCTTATTAATAGAAGTTGAAGCATTACAAAGATTGGTGAAATTAGTGTTATAAATCTCCAAGTCTCAAGGCTGGGTAATGCAATCAATGCAATTCCAATCCAAATAACAATTTCTCCAAAGTAGTTTGGATGTCGGGAAATTGACCATAGTCCTGTATTGATAAATTTACCTTTGTTTTCAGTATTAGCTCTAAATTTGTTTTTCTGATAATCAGCTATAGCTTCGAATGTAAATCCAAGTCCCCAAACCAAAATACCAATGATAAGAAAAGCTAAATCATATTTACTGTATTGTAATGGTTGTTCGACTGTAATTGCAGCTAGAGCTGCTGCTGAAGTGAAACTTACCCATAATCCTTGTAGAGTCCAAGTCATTAGAAATCTTGAAAACGATTTCTTAATTTCCTCAAACCTCTTATCTTCCCCTACTTTTAGAACTCTTTTGAACAGGAAATAACCGAGTCGACTAGCCCATATCATAACCAATATCATTAGAATTAGCGATCTTGGTGTTATATTCGGGCTTAGTACTACTGCAAGAATAATCACAGTTACGTAAGTTAGAGCACCTGTTAGGTCAAAGAATTTTTCTGTTTTAAAGATATAAGCTGGAATAAACGCAATCCATTGAATTGCAAATACTATGATAATACAAAAAGCAAATAGAGACAATCCTCCGAAGAACTCAACTCCTCCAAAACCTCCTCCAATCGCAAGCCCTGCTGCTATTGCTGAAGCTATTAACACACTTATTAAAGATAATATGTCATTCTTTTTCATTCTCAAATCTCCAATGTATTCCTTCAAATAATAATCAATACCTGACCAAATAAAACTTTTTTGGCTTAATTTAAAATTATACTGTTTTAACAAATCAAGTTTAAGTTCGTAAATATGTTACTAAACCATATATGAAACCTGCTGAGAATGCTAGTATAAAACTGAGAATCATTATTGCTAATGTTAGTGAATATTTCTTAGGAGTTATTTCCCCATTCTTATCCATCTTTCGTATTAGAGGATATAACTTCAAATAGAAAGTTGAGGTTGAAATAATCAATACTCCTAATGAGATTATTTGCATGAGCTCACTACCCCATATCAAAATTGCAGCCAACAATAAGATGAATATTACTTTGGTCCCAGCTACCCATTTAATTAAGTAGTTCGCAAAATCATGCATGGGAGGATCTTCCTTAGACCTTTTCCATGCATTGAATACTCCTACTCCATTTGCCCATCTAATTTCTGGTTTAAAATATAAAGCTAAGATATTAGCTATCTCTAAAGCCATAAAAACGAGAACAATTACTGTAACTGCAATCATATTGTTTTCCAAAAAAAATTCCCATAATTGAATGTTTCGAAGAAGGATTAATTTGCGTGTAAAAAATGGAGTGAAAATTTAAATTATACGAATATATTATCCATGTAAGTGAAAAAATGTCAGAAGCAATAAACTGGAAATCAAAATTCTTAGCTATTATTTTCCTTTTCAGACCTGAAAGAACTATCATGGTTGCTACTATCACAGGAACTGCAGCTGTAGCTTCAGGAGCAGGATGGCAAGATATACTCTGGATCACATTTGCAGGTTGGTGTTTAGCCGTATCAGGTTTTTCACTTGATTTTTGTGCAGATAAAGAATTAGACAAATTAGCTCCTCGAGCAAAAATAAGAAGAAATCCAATAGCACGAGAAATGATTTCTCTTCCTGTTGGATTAACGTTTTCATTGCTTTTCATGGTAGGTAGCTTTGCAATCACTTTACTAAAATCCCCATTTGGTTTAATCCCTTGGGGATTGATTGTACTCATTATTGTTGGGCTAGCATTTCATTGGTTTAATAATCCAATTGCAAGAGGGCTTACTTTGGGAGGGCTTCAATTACTATACTACTTTATGGGAGCAACTGTGGGAGAAATATCAAAAGGTATCATTATTATTGCTGTTATGTTTTTCTTCGCAATGTTTGGTGGAAAGGGAGTTACAGATATCAGAGATTTTCCTCAAGATCAAGAAACCCCAGTTCAAACCTTTCCAAAGCAATATGGAATAAAAAGAACAGCTCAGATAACGGCAGTAAGTCTCTTGATATCTTATGCCTTTAGTCTTGGTGCATTCTTTACTGGAGAATTTAACAACCTTTACCTATATCTTGTTATTGTATTCATTGTAACAGGTTTGATAATAACAGGTTTGTTCTTGTACAAAGCTTCCCCTGAACTTGCTTTGAAAATAACAATGGTTTACATGATGGGGCAAGGAATGATAATTTGCTTAGCTGTTATTCTAGGATCACTTCCAATATTGTAACTAGTAAAAGAAATAAGATGATTTTAAACAATTCTTCTTTTCCTTATGAAATGATAAATATGAAGTGAAAACTATGTTCTAAATTCTTCGAGATAAGCGCTAATTGCTTTTTTAGGTTCGAGTATTGGTTTTCCATGTCCTGTTAATATAACACTGGGTGATGTCTCCTCAAGCATTCTTACTGATGCTTCTAGTGCTTGTTTATAGTCAACTGCAAAACGTTCTTTTGGTGGTAAAATCTTGCTTCCTGAATGATCTCCATTAACTATATCTCCACAAAATAATGCTTTATTTTCTACATCAACAAGAGCAATAGTTCCAGGAGTATGTCCAGGTAGGTGCATCACTTGTAATCCATATAGGATCTCTCCATCGTTTACAGTTTGATCCACCTTTAGATCAGAAACACCAACTATCTTTCCAATCATCTTTGTTAAGAACCCACTAATACCTTTGTGTCTTGGAAGTTCTTTTTCTTTCTCAATATAGGGTTTCTCTTCTTCATGTGCAATAATTGTAAAATCAAAGTATTTTCTAATAATATCTATACCTGCTGTATGATCGATATGGCAATGAGTCAAGATAACAGATTTGAGAGGTTTATCTGGAAAATTAGATTTAAGCAAAGCAGCTGCACATTTGGCATTCTTTGACATTCCTGTATCTATTAAAATGCACTCTTGTTCTCTTTCGATTATATAGCAATTTACGTGACTTGGAACTAGGTAGATATTATCAAGAATCTTCATAATTCTTTGATATCTATTCATTTTATTAAGATTCCCCCAAATTTAGTTTTAATCTGAAGTTATTAATTATTTGACAAAAAATAAAGAGCTAGTCAATCTTTGACTCATATTAAGGAAGGTGAGAAACATGAACAAAGTTTAAACTAGCTCTGGGAATACTAAGACTCTATTATATTTAAATTTTACAACTAACTAGGTTTTCACAATTTTCTTCTTCCTAAATATGATACTAGCTACAAATAGAGGGATTATTCCAAAGAGTAAGTAAGGTGAATAAGTAGATTCTGTTGGAGGTTGAAGTGATAGAGTAAAATCATAAATAACATCATTTAAGCTAAGGTGTGTTTTGTTTAGAACAGTGAACAATGATGATCCATTGTAAAACAAAGGTGCTTCACAGTGATACAACGTATAATCTTGCACATATAGCTCTTCATTATGCTCATGACCATATAGCATAACTTCTATTCTGTTACGGTTGCGTAAATTGGATGGTTGGTTTTGATAATCGGAATGATAATACAGAACACAGGGATTCTCATTCCTATCTCCTGCATCTAGCACTCCGTCTACGAAAAGGTAACTCTCATCACTTATTCCATCTCTAGTAGCACTGTATCCAATGAAAACCCAATCAATTAATTCGAAGTGAATTATAGGATAGAGAGCGCTTCCTAGATATTTTATCCAAATTTCTTCAGGCTCATCAGGAAGTACAGTGGATGAATCTAAATCATGGTTCCCTCCAATAATATAAACAGGCATATTAAGTAAGTCAAGAGCCCAGAGACCAAGTTTTAGCTGGATTTCGGCAGCTAATGGTTTATCATCTACAGGATTTACAAAATCCCAAGCAGATCCTCCTTCAATCAAATCACCTGTAAAAATAGCAAAATCCGCTCCTGAATTCTTCAGCTCTTCAATATTGCTTAAATCTATATCAGTAGTATTGGTTCCTGAATACGAAGGAAAGTGACTATCTGATAGATGTAAAAACTTGAAAGGATATTTCTTTTCTTTAACAATCTTTACACAATGAGTTTGATAATCTTCAACTGTTGTTGAGTTGAGTTGTAGATCATACAGACCTTCTATATTATCCATGGGTTTTACATTGAGAAGTGCAGTTTCAGGACCCTCATAAGAATTTAGTATTTCTAGTTCAACAGTATTTAGATCATTTATCAAAGTTAGATTGAAATCTAGAGGTAAGAAAGAACTATTTAGAATAACTTTGAAAGTATCATTATACTCAAGAATAAGTGGAATACCTTTATGAGGTTCAAGAATAATATCCAACGGTCTGGCAACTAGATTGTACCTTGGATGTTGTGTTTCATTGAAATACTCTGTGGGAGAGGATGCATAATCTGCTAATTCAATAGTGGTTTGATTGTTTTGTATATTTCCTATTGAACTAGAAATCATTGAAATAGTAAGTAAAGATAACAGAAGGAATGTTGATATTAGTTTCTTAATCATCAAGATAATCTCTCTGATATTATCTTTAAGTTTTTCTTGTATATTGGAATAAAAAAAAAACATATATTTTATTAGTGTGTAAAGTGATAAAACCTCAATGTCAGATAACAGAAGTTTCGTTATAGCAATTGCAGGTGGATCAGGAGCAGGAAAAACTCAATTAGTTAAAAAATTGCATGAAAAGCTGAAAAATTCTTCTATGCTTCTCTATGATGATTACAAAGCAAATTATGATGATTTTGTGAAAGATTTGTCAATGCTAAAAAAAGGCAATAAAATAAAACACCCAGAAAAAAATGAAATGATTTGTCCAAACAAACTTCTGATTATAGAAGATCCTGCAGGAACGACAGATTTCAATTCTAAAGAATTAACTGATTTTGTTGTATACATAGATACTCCTTTAGAAGTTAGTCTTTCAAGATTACTCTTAAGAGCAATTTATCGATCTTCAGATGAATCAATAGAATCTTTTTTCTCAACAATAGGACCACAATACAAATTCAGCTACAAGGAAGAACCTACTAAGCTAATGCATATTATTGTATGGCTTCTTGAAAACTATCTTGCTAGACATCGACAGCAGTATATTGATGATAGAACTAAACAGTTAGTAATAGCTAATCTGGTTTTAGATGGCTTGAAATCTACTGAAACATTGGCAGAAGAAGTTCTAAAAGAGATTGAGAATGTTATATCTGGATAGAAAACAATTTCTTTGAAACTTCCTCTTCTTTCTTTACAGTTTCAGTTATACTCGTTCTTTTGATAGAAGATACTGTATCATTGATTTCAATGACCGACATTCTTTGTGATATTGTCGATGAGGTTTTTTCTAAATTGGTTAACTCAATAGATTGTTTAGTTAATTTCTCTTGTTGTTTTAGTAGATCTAAAACCAGTCTTTCAAAACCATGTTCTTGTGCAATGTTTTGTGCTTTCAACAAAAGAGCTCTTGAATTATCAATATCAAATTCAATAAGAGCTAGCTGAGCTTGTAATCTTAAAGTTTGAACAAGTAAGATATGGGAATTGTTCTTTTCTGATAATTCTTGTAATTTTGTTATATGTTTATTTATCTTCTCTAGCACCTTTGAGTCATCAGTTTCTTTCATTTCAAGAAGAAGAAGATCACAAAGATGCATAAGTGTTTGAATTAAAACAGGATAGCTTACATCTTCTTCTATTAGATGTTCAAATAAAACTTCTGCTTTAAGTCTATCACGTAAATCGGAACTTGATTTAAGGATTATAGCTTCAGAAAATTTGTGATTCTGACTCACTTGTTTGATTTTAGTTTCCTTATTGATTATATCTAAAGATACAAAGTATTTCTTAGCTGCTTCTATGTTTCCTAATTCAACATTGAATTGAATAAGATACGACAAACTATCAGCTATAAGATTTTTGTTACCAATTTTTTGTCTTAATTCAAAACCATCTCGAATTAAAGTTAAAGATTGATCTTTCATCCCCTTTTGCCAGAATATTTTTCCTTGTTCAGTCAGGATGTGTGAAATACTAAATTTATTCTGAAATCCTTTTTGTATTGTCATTAATTCTTCTAGATATTTTAATGATGTTTCTAAATCTCCTTTCTGTACTGATACTTCTGCTAAATCAGACAGTATTCCAAACCATCCTTGAGGTTGATTCTCTTTCAATACAGGAAAAGCTTCCTCATAATTCTCTATTGCTTTATCCAAATCCCCTTTTAGGTAATACACATTACCAATAGAGTTCTGTACAAATGCAGAGCTATTTTCGTTTTTCATACTCCTATGGATTTCAAGACTTCGATTGTAATATTCTATCGCATCATCATAATTGAGTGTTGCCACATAATATGTTCCCATTGAACCATAGGTGTAAGCTATAAATTTCCTAGATCCTAATTCCTCTGCTAATCTCAATCTTTCTTGCATCAAATCAAAGAATTTCTTATAATCGTTTTTATTAAAATAAGCCCAAGCTAGAGGTCCTATATAATATAAAACACCAAATTTGCTGGTATTTTCTTTAGCGATTTTTAGTGACTTTAGTCTTATATCTAAGGCTAGATCTAATTCTCCTCTTGTTGCATGCATAGAACCTAAATTGAAGAGAAAGCCAGCTTGCAAATAAGGAAGATTATGTTTCTTGCAGAATTGTTCTCCTTCTTGCCAAAGCTTTATTGCTTCTTCTATTTCCTCATTTACTGGAATATTTCCTGTATAAATTTTGATAAAGGGCACTAATCCTTTACACATGAGGAAGTATGCTTTTCGTTTGAAGTAATAAAAATCCTGACTTGGCTCTATTTCATCAAATGAGGTTATAATTTCATCAATTATTTGTTGTACCTCTTTCCATGCATTCATGTAGAAATACAGCCAAAGGAGAGCTTGTTTAGAATCAATTATTAGAGTCTTATTTTCTATCTCAATACTTATCTTCAGAGCTTCTTTAGCGACTTTTAAACCTTTTTCATAAGTTGCACCTTTCAAACCAAAATAAGTATGAAACAATAACAATTCACTTTTTGTGATTAAAGCATATACTCTCTCTTCTTTTGTAATCTCTTTAGACTCCAAGATAGCATCCATTTCATCTAAGAAACCAAATATATCCATTTTTCTAATTTGTTCTTGAATTCTATCAATCACTTCTTGAATGGGGGAAGGCATGAATGACACCACTGTTGAAACATTTATACAAGGGAGTACTAGAATAAAACTTTTCCTTAGGAAAAAGACAGAATGAAGAAATTATCAGATTTGAATTGAAAATAGTTTCTTTGAAACTTCTTCGTCTTTCTTTACAGTTTCAGTTATGCTTGTTTTTTTGATAGACGAAACTGTGCCATTAAGATCAATAACTGACATCCTTTGCGAAATTGTTGAAGTTGTTTTTTCCAAATTCCTCAATTCTATTGACTGTTTAGTCAATTTCTCTTGTTGCTGAAGTATATCCAGAACTAATCTATCAAACTTATTCTCTTGAGCTATATTCAGAGCTTGAAGCAAAAGAGATCTAGCTTTGTCAACATCAAATTCAAGTAGAGCTAATTGTGCATTTAATCTAATAGTTTCAGCGTGCAATAAGTGAGATTTGTTCTTTTCAACCATTTCTTGGAGTTTATTGAGATGGTTGTAGATCTTTTCTAGCACTTTGGGATCATCAGTCTCTTTCATTTCAAGTATAAGGAGATCACATAGATTTAGCAGTACTTGTATCATTACTGAATAACTGATATCATCTTCTAGTAGCTGATCAAAAAGCACTTCAGCCTTCATTCTATCTCGTAAATCTGAGCTTCTCTTAAGGATTAAAGCTTCTGAATATTTGCAACTCTGATTCACTTCTTTTTCCTTTACTTCCTTATTGATTATTTCTAAAGTTTCGAAGTATTTTCTTGCTGCTTCAAGATTATTTAGTTCTACACTGAACTGAATTAAGTAAGATAAACTATTTGCTATTAGGTTCTTATGACCTATTTTTTGTCTTATCTCAAAACCTTCTTGTATAGATGTTAGAGCTTGTTCTTGCATTCCCTTTTGCCAATAAATCAATCCCTCTTTAGTTAGAACTCCAGAAATTCCAAATTGATTTTCCCGTTTTTCATACATTGGTGCTAATTGTTTTAAGAACTCTAAAGCTTTATCTAAATCTCCCTTTTGAATGGATAGATCAACTAAATCAGAGAAAATTGAAAACCATCCCTGAGGTTGCTCCTCTTCAAAAACAGGAAAAGCTTGATTATATAGCTCCGTTGCCTTATCTAATTCTCCTTTGTGTAAATAAATATAACCTCTCATGCGTTTAAGTCCAGCTTCAGGGATCTTTCTTTTATAATCCTTTTGAATTTCAGAAGCTCGTTCGAGATATTCTAGAGCTTCATCATACTCTCCATTTAATATGTGATAAAGTGCCAAATTCCAATAACCATAAGCTATCGGAAGTTGGAGATTTACTTCCTCACATATCTTTATTCTCTCTTTGGATATTTCGTAATATTTCTTATAATCACCTCGATCACGATAAGTCCAAGCAAGTCTACTTAATGCCCAAATAATTAATCTTTTACTTCCCTTTTCTTTAGCTACTGAAACTATCTTTTCTGCAGTTTCTAAAGCTAAATCCAATTCTCCTTTTGTTACATATATTGTCAACAGATTCACTAGAAAACCTGTCTGCATAGAAGGAAAATTGTTTTTTTCGCTGAATTTTTCACCATCAATCCATAGCTGAAATGATTCCTCTTTTTCTTCATCTGTAGGAGTTCCTCCGATATAGACTTCGATAAACGGAAGATTTCCTCTGTTAATTAAGATAAGTGCTTTCAGAACTAAATATGATAAATCCGTGCGAGGTGCAATTTTCTCGAAGAGTTTTATAGATTCTTTTATCCCGTCTTGATATTCTTGCCACTTATTATCATCAAAATGAAGACCAGAGAGTCTCATAATTGAAGCAGCCATCAAGAAATTATCTCCAAGTTCTTTACTTTCTTCTAATGCTTCCTGAGCTAGTTTGAGACTAATTTCTTTAGAACCAATTTCATCTCCAAAATTGAACATCTTAGAATGAACATCACTTTGAAGTATTTTTATTTTGATTTGTTCTTCTTTAGTAATATCTTCATATGCAAATATCTGTTCTAAATCATCTAAACGACCATCAAAATCCCATCTAAGGTGTTTTCTCAGGATGTTGTCAATTTCATGTTGAATGGGGGAAGGCATGAATTTCACCAATACCGAAACATATACACAAAACAGAACTAGAATAAAACTTTTCCTTAATAAAAAGAGAAAAAGGAAAAAATAGAGATTAAACTATTTTTGATCCGCAGTTTTCGCAGAATTGTGCTCCAGCTGGAGGTTTGTGTCCGCAGTAGGGACAATAAGTTGTTGCAGTTACATCCACTTCAGATGCTTGTCTCTTTGTCATTGCACCTTCAAATTGAGTAGCTTGTTGATAGCTTACAGATTCTCCAAAAACGACTTCTCCATTAGCTGTATCATATTTATATTTGACTAGTCCTTCATTTCGCAAATCTAGAAGAATTCGTAGTATATCATTTGCTCTGATGTTAGTTTCAGTAGAGAGAGCTTCAAGATTAGCACTACTATTACCTTTGGATTGGGCAGTAACCAGAACTGTTTGCTTTAATCTTCTATCAGTTAGTATGCCACTGATACCACCTATGAAGATAAAGAAAGCAGGAATGAACATGTAATAGCCCCAGTAACGTAAGCCAATGAAATCAACGTTTGTATAGTGGAAAATGATAGCTAAGATTCCTACTAGAGCAAAAACAGATGCAGTACCAATTGCTGACCAATTACCAGTGTATTGCTTCTTTGAATATTGACGTTTATCACTCATAAAATCAACTCAAAAAACAATCAGAGATGAAGTTTATAAGTTTTTACCGTTTTCTTATTAGGTTAGAAATCCTGTATTATATAGAAATCTTATTAGTGAATCTTTAGATAATATATTGGTTAATTATTCATGATTATAGAAAGAAGGTTAGAGATATTTGCACTAATTTCAAATTCTGGGTATGTACTTTTATTTACTTTCTTTCTGATTTATGGTTCAAAAGAGCTTTTTGATCAATCATGGAATGCTATTTCTTCTATTTTCTTCTTACTTTCACTAATTTTTTATATCATTTTGATTCCCGCAATAGGCTCTTGGAGTATGTTTGCTTATCAAAAACAACAGAAAAATAGATTTAAAGACGATTTATCTCTTAGCATTTCTGTTCAAGGTTTTGCTAAAACATTAATATCATTTACAACAATTTCATTTTTTATGACTATAGGAATTATAGTAATTTTAGTTGCAGAAAGAATTTCAGAAGTAAATTTCCTTTTCTGGATAACTCTTATTCTAGCAAGCATTGTAACAATGACAAGTTTAGTAGTTACAGTTAATGTATACTATTTGAAAATACTTGAAAGAAAAAGAAAATCAGATTTATCAGACAAAATAGAAAATGCACGAAAGCAAGGTTTTACTTCTGTTTTTGAAAAAGAAAAAGCTAAATCTCAGGGTTTTGAAAACAGTGAAAGTTGGTATGATTTCTTATCGTCAGGATATGAAACAAAAGAAGAATGGGAATCAGCAAAGAGTCTAGAAGAAAAGAAATAAGAACATCCATTTACAACTCTCAATAATGAGTTGCCCAGAGAATTTTACAGCAATAATCACAGGAGCTTCAAGTGGGATAGGTGAAACCTTTGCAAGGATATTAGCTAAAAACAACTACAATTTACTATTAATTGCAAGAAGAGAAGAGAAACTACAACAGCTAGCAGAGGAATTAGAAGAACTGCATGATATTTCAACATTAGTAGTTCC
>JAEOTK010000045.1 GCA_016839875.1 Candidatus Heimdallarchaeota archaeon | reverse complement strand
CAGCCAGTGGTATAATTCCTGCTAGGTCTGGATTTTTAGCTCCTATGCAAAGTGTAACTACCCCTCCCATTGAGAGACCTGATACGAATACTCTCGTGCACTTTTCCTTGATTTTGTTGAGTTCATTTTGAGCATGATTTATCCAATCTTGCCATTTTTTTGTTGTTAGATCTTCTTCTGATGTTTCATGACCTGGTAATACTGTATTCACAACACTGAACCCTTTCTCTTTAAGAAATTCTTCTAAGGGAATCATTTCAAAATGGGTTCCAGTAAAACCATGTATTAACAAGAATCCAATTTTGTTATTGTCTTTCACAAAGGACATAATACGGATTCCATTTATAATATTTCTTGAGAACGTTCAGAAAAACTCAATAAGTATTATGAATAATGTCTTTTTGTGATAGATACAATTTGGTTTTGGTCTCTGATTATTTTCATCTCTGTATTCCTAGTAGTGTGGTTCTTATTCGCCATCTATAGGGGTATAAGATATGAAATTTTTCAAGTTATAGGATTCATATTCATTACACTTTCACTTTCTCTAAATGTTGGGGAATACTCAACTTTCCAATATTACCAAATGACAGCATCTATAATTGCTTTAGTCGCTATCACAATTATATTCCTTGGATTTATATCATTAAACAGACAATGGGTAAAGAGAAGAGGGACTACTAATCTAAACAAATTCAGTAATTTGCTATTTTTTGCGTATATTAGGCATCCTATTAGCTTAGGATTAATCCTTGTTTCATTTTCATTGATTTTTCTTGTGAACTCTATTTTGTCAAATATCTTTGCAGTAATGGCAGTAATAGCTTTCTTCGTTTCTTCATTAGAAAGGGATAGTCATTTGCAAAAACTCTATGGTTATCCTTACAAACTGTATATGAAAAGAGTTCCAAGATACAATGTCTTTCATGGTATTCTTAGATCAATTATTTCCAAAGAAGAGGAACCAGAAGAAACCTAAAATTTCTAAAGTAGTCTCACTTAATCTTTTGAAATTTAGAAAGATTTAAGTTATGGCTATCAAATTTATTGCGAGGTATTATCATGGATGACGAAGTATTCGGAATACCAATGTTAGGAGAAAAAATACCCTCATTTGAAACTCTAACAACTCATGGGAAAATGAAGTTTCCAGAAAGTATGGATGGAAACTGGTGGGTGTTATTCAGTCACCCTGCTGACATCAAAAGTGTTGCGGCACTTTAGACAGAAATTCACTCCCGTATGTACAACAGAGTTTGTTGGCTTTCAAAAGAGGTTTGACAAATTTGCTGAATTAAACTGTAAACTTGTAGGCTTGAGTATTGATCAAGTATTCAGCCACATTAAGTGGGTTGAATGGATTAAAGACAATCTTGATGTTGAGATTAAGTTCCCAATTATTGCTGATGATGGTTCAATAGCTTTTCTTTTTGGAATGATACATCCAGAAAAAGACAACAATACAGTAAGAACCGTTTTCATAATGGATGATAAGGGAATTCTGAGAGCTATGCTTTTCTATCCTCAAGAACTTGGTCGAAATCTCGATGAGATTCTTAGAATGGTAGAGAATATGCAAATAGCTGACAAGAATCATGTTGCTATGCCAGCAAATTGGCCAAATAACGAACTAATTGGAAAGAAAGTAATCTTACCTCCACCAACATACGAATCTCTAGCTAAGAAAAGAATGGCTGATCAAAAGATAGAGAAGTTTGACTGGTGGTTCACATACAAGGATCTTGAAGAGTAAGATTTCTTTCTCTTTTTCTTCATTTTTTATTATTTTTTTATTCTCAATAAAAGGTATAAATAAAAGTACATACGTCTTATCATTAATGATGAAAGAAGAAATTGTCTTTGTTACAACCGGTACTGATCCAGAATTTAAAATAAGGTTGGCTAAGTTTCCTTCTTTAGATTCCAAATATACTGATCGAAACATAATCATCATTCCTGGTTGGTTAGGTGGTGTAGACAATTTCTCAACAATGGCTAGAGCAATGCAAAAATATGGTAACACGATTATTTATGAACCTCGAGGATTTGGTAAGTCAATAACACCACACAAGAAAGGTTATTTTGGCATTGATGATTACAATAAAGAGTTAGGAGAAGTAATTAAATATCTCAAATTGAAAGACAAAAACTTCTGCATCTTAGGGAGTTGTTCTGGAAGTTCTCAAGCTTTCACTTATTGTTTAGACGGAAATGGACCAAAACCAGGAGTAATGGTGATTTATAGTCCAGATGAATTCTATAACACACCATTTTTCGTACCTGTTCTCGGCTGGATTCCAACTTTTATAATGAAGATCATTCAGAAAGTGATTATTGTATTATATAGAGCATATCTCAAACTAAGACGAACAGGAGAATCTGCCGCAGTTACTTGGGCTGATGACAGATTAAAGAAAAATGATGATTGGAGTTTGCGTAGATTTGTAGTCGAATTCATTGTCAAATACGATATTAGGGGAAGACAAGAAGAACTTGATATACCCATACAAATGTTTGTTGCAGAAAAAGATCATTTTGTAGATCCTGAAAGGTCACAAAAATTTCTCTCTCACAAAGAATCTACAATAGTTTCAGTGAAGGATACTGTACACAGAGTTCATGAAGGAAAAGAAGATCTATTTGCTAAAGATATCAATGACTTCCTAACCAAACTGAATATGTAAAGTAAATTAAGAATCAGACTGAAGGAACCAGAGATACAATAATAGTTTTCTTTCCTGTATTTGATCCCACAATCGGAGATGCTTTTGTATAGAACACATTGTTGATATTCACCTTCTTCTTGATTCTGTTGGCTATTCTTTTTGAACCTTCAAGATTATCAACATGGGATAAAATCATATCATATCTGATTTGCTTCTTTGCTCTTTTAATTACAATATTGGACAATCTTCTTTCCATATGGGAACCAAGTATGAATCCAGGTATTGTAGACACTAGTTTTCCTGGTCTTTCCATCACAGCAATTGGTTTAATTTTTATCATCTTTGTAAGATTCAGGATAAATTTTGATTTTAGTCTTCCTGATTTGTAAACATTTTCAAGTGTGTAAAATCCAACATCTAGAATGTATTCTTCAATTAGATAGTCTACTTCTTTGACTATTTCTTCAATCGACATGCCTTTCTCTAGGAAGCTAGCAATTGCTAAACATATCATTCCTTGAACTCCAGAAGCAGATTTTGAATCAATTAGTGTAATCTTATTTTCAAATTCTTTTGATGCAATTCTTGCAACTGCCATTGTTGCAGTTAACTTTTCGGAAACTGAAACATATATGATATGGTCAAATTTCTCTTTTTTGATTGTTTTTTCAAAGGCAGAAATAAAATCCTGTGGTGTTGGGGTTGAAGACTTTGGAATAATAGAAAGTGTATTTAGTTTTTCATAGAAATCTTCTATTGAAATGTCTACACCTAATTTCCAGTCCTTTTCTTCGAAAGTAACAATGTGTGGAACAACCACAATATTGTGTTTCTTCAATAATTCAGTTGGTAAATCAGCTGCGGTGTCTGTAACTATTCTACATTTCATTGGATATTGATTGTGTTGCCTTTGTATAAGTTTTTTTATCTTTAACATCCAAAAAATTGGAAATATAATTACTATTGATTTAGAAATCGAAAAACTATAGCCTTAAACTTTTTATTCTTGCTATCTCCTCTTTCATCATGGATAATTTGGTTACCCAAGATACTATTAATGCTGCATTAGGTAAGAAGAAAGCTGATTTAATATTACGTGGTGGGAAAGTTGTCAATGTCTATACTAGAGAAATATTACAGAATGATGTTGTAATAACAGATGGTGTCATCGTTCATATAGGAGAAAATACTAGTTTCTTTGAAGATGAAAAATCAATTATCAAAGACATTTCTGGACATTATGTTTGTCCAGGATTAATTGAATCACACATCCACATCGAATCATCTATGCTAACATTAACTGAATTTACAAAAGCAATAGTAGCGCATGGGACTACAACTGTTGTAATAGACCCCCATGAACTTGTTAATGTTACAGGCATTCCAGGCCTTGAACTATTAATAGAGGAAGCATCTGAAAGCCCTATCACTTACTTAATCGAAGCTCCTTCTTGCGTTCCTTCATTACCAGGTTTTGAAACCTCGGGTGCAGAAATTAATGGAGAGGAAATAGGGAAACTGATGAAAAGAAAGGAGATTTTTGCTCTAGCTGAAATGATGAATTATCCAGGTGTAATCATGGGAGTTCCGGAAGTTATTTCCAAAATAGACTATGCAAAAAAAGCTGGCAAGATAATTGAAGGACATGCTCCTCTACTTTCTGGGAAGAAACTGCAAGCGTACATTGCAGCGGGTATCACGTCAGATCATGAGACAACAACAGCAGATGAAGCATTGGAGAAATTAAGACTGGGTATGAAAATTCAGATTAGAGAGGGATCATTTGCAAAGGATCTTAAAAACGTGCTAACTAAACTAAAAGACCTGCCAATAGATACACGTAATTTATTAATTGCAACAGATGATAGGAACCCTGTTGATTTGAAAGAAAAAGGTCATCTAGATTATACCTATAGACTGATGGTGCAGTTAGGTGTTGATCCTTTGGTAGCTATTCAATTACTAACTATAAATCCTGCCACTCACTTAGGTCTTCAGGATAAGATCGGAGGTATTGCACCTGGAAAAAATGCGGACTTAGTTGTGGTGAATAATCTTGAGGATTTCGAAGTGTTATTATCCATAGCTAAGGGAAGAATTCTATTTGAGGATGGTGAACTTCAATATCAACAAGATTCGGCTACTTATCCCCAATTCATTATTAATACTGTTGAGAATCTTGAAATTCCCGATATTCAAAGGTTACAATTTTCAACTAATAAAGAGAATTCTGTTACAGTTCGAGTAATTGGACTTAAAGAACATTCTCTAATCACAGAAAATCTTGAAGCTGTTCTTAATATTAAGAATGGTTTCATCGAACCTGATTTTGAGAACGATATTCTACCTGTAGTTGTGCTTAATAGACATACTTCTGAAAATAATATTGGAAAAGGATTTCTAAAAGGTCTAGGTCTCAAGAATGCTGCTCTAGCAAGCACAATAGCTCATGATTGTCATCAATTAATTTGTGTTGGTACTGATTATGTTTTGATGGTAAAAGCAATATCTAAGTTAAAAGAATCAAAAGGAGGACAAGTACTTGTGACTCCTACTGAAGTTATTCTTCTACCTCTGGAGTTTGCTGGAATCATGTCAACTTTTTCTTTAGAAGAAACAGTTGAGAAACATAAAATACTCCAATCAGCTCTTAAGAAGATCAACATAAAACTCTCGGATCCTTTTATGGCTCTAGCATTTATAGCCCTCCCAGTGATCCCTCATCTTAAAATCACAGATCTTGGATTGGTCGATGTTGATGAATTTAAAATGGTTGATTTAATCAAAAACGAAGAAGATATTTAGTAAATCCTCTAGCTATTTTTTTTGAATTAACATTCCGTAAGATTTTTTTATATTCTTTTGAGTTTTCAAATATGACAGAGTTACTTTTTCAGAAAGATTCATATCTTAAAGAATTTGAAGCAGAAGTTAAAGCAATTGAAGACGATTGTGTTATTTTAGATAAAACAGCTTTTGCCTATAGAGGAGGAGGTTTACAGAGTGATGATGGGGCGCTGATAACAGCAGAAGGAGACAAATATACTGTAATAGAAGCCTTTGCAAAGAGTGGGAAAGTACTACATAAACTTGAACCACAACCAACTCAAAATATAGTAAATCAAATAGTTAAATGCACAATCAATTGGGAAAAAAGATACAGACAGATGAGAATGCATACAGCTTTACATGCTATAGCTGGATTATTGCACAAGAAATATGGATCAGTTGTTACTGGTGGTAATATCACACCAGAAAAAAGTAGAGTGGATTTCGAAATAGATCATCTTAGACAAGAACGAGTTGAAGAGATTATGAGCGAAATGGCTAAAATTGTAGATGGTGACTACAAAACTTCAGTCTCTTTTATGGCTAGAGAAGAAGCATTGAAAGACCCCGATCTGATAAGAACCAAAGTTAATTTGATCCCTGATTCAGTCAAAATAATTAGAGTTGTGGATATTGAAGATGTTGACAGACAAGCTGATGGTGGTGTTCATGTTGCTAGTACTAAAGAAATCGGGACAATTATCCCATTGAAATCTGAAAATAGAGGGAAAAACAATAAACGCCTATATTTTACAATTGAATAACTATAAAAATTGAATATCTAATGGGTTTTAACCACAATATTTTAAAATGTGTGTTTAAGAACGATAAAACGAGACAATTAATTATAAGGGATATCCATGAAAAATGCTAAAATCTTGAGTGTTTTAACAATTATTCTTTTCATTAGTTCTGTGTCCTATAATGTGCTTATGGGAGCAACATTTTATGAAACTGTAAACAGACCAGATCCACAACTTAATGCTGGTTTAGTTAGTGTATTAAGAGCTCCGGGTTCATTCAATCTTGATCTTCTTTCAAATGTTTCATATAATGAAGCAATTAGAAAGGATAGACGTTTCAGCTGGAAAGTAACTAATTTAGATAGAACAGAGAATTTTCACATATCTGAAGGAGATAAACGAATAAAGAATGGAGACAAAATTATTGTGCTAATTGGAACTAATCCTGAATTACAATTAACAGAAGTTAATGATTGGTGTTTGATTTACATTAATGATGTTATGGCACGATATCCAACTGAATATTCCCATTCAGAAGCAGCATTCAAATATTTCTTACCATTAGAGCTCAATTACACATTCGATGGATATACTTACCAGGTCGGAGATTATTTTGAATATCTTGAGTCAGCACCTGATGTTAACCAAACAATTTGGACATTTGAAGAGGATATTGTGATCTATCACGATGTCTTTATTACACACGAAGGTAACAGAACAGAAATCGAAATCGTTTATGATAGGAAAACTGGATTTATGAATGAATTTGATTACAGTGCCGATTACACAGGTTACGTAAATGGAACAACAACCAATGAAGGCGCTAATTTGACACTTGTTAGGCTTCATGGTTTTGGATTAAGATATGACGTTACAACTTGGGTTATTTGGATACCAGTTTTATTGTTAGTTGCAGGAATTATTGTTGCAATTAGATTTCGTGTATTCCAAAGACTTAGAATTTACAGAGAAGCAAGAAAAATTGCACAAAGAGACTAATATTAATATTAGTTCTCTCTTCATTACATTATTTCCATTTTTCATTTAGAATAAATCTGTTTCTTTTTATAATTGTCTCCTAAGTACCTCAAAACGAAAATGTTATATGGGAAAATGACAGTTTTATCATTCCCGAGAAAAAAGACAGAAAAATAGCAAAAGTGATAATATATGACAAATTTAATTGCTAAAAAAGTTGATATGAACATAGAAAGATCATTAGCATTGATTAACCAAGAAACATTGGATAATCTAAAAATCAAGGTTTCTGCTAATGTTAAAGTCAAAAGCGAAACAAAAGAAATTCTGTGTGAAGTCATTTCAACTGAAGATTTAGTTCCTCTAGATCATGTAGGTCTGAGTGAGGATTTATTAAAAATACTTAAGATTGAAGAAGGAGATAAGGTGAATGTTTTTGTCCGACGTCGTCCAGCTTCTTTAGAATTTGTGAAGAACAAGAAAGACGGTAGTCAATGGACTGAAAGTAACATAAGAGCAATGGTCCACGATATTTGTGGAGAACAATATACTGATTTAGAAATCTCAATGTTTACTTTAGCTCAGTATTTCGAAGGATTAGAAATGAATGAGATACAGTATCTTACATCTTCGATGGCTGAATATGGAACAACAATAGATTTTGAAGAACCAGTTTATGATAAACATTCCATAGGAGGAATTCCTGGAAACAAGGTTTCTTTGGTCATAGTGCCAACTGTAGCTGCTGCAGGATTGTTAATCCCTAAAACAAGTTCAAGAGCAATCACAAGTCCAAGTGGAACAGCTGATACAATGGAGGTTCTCTGTGATGTCAATTTTTCAGCTGATGAAATACTTGAAATAGCTCCAAAAACTAGAGGAATGCTAGTTTGGGGTGGAACACTTGATCTTTCTCCTCTGGATGAAATAGTTATTCATAAAATTGAACAACCACTTGGTATTGACCCACATAGTCAGATGTTGGCAAGTATTTTCAGTAAGAAAGTTTCTACAGGTGTTGATCATCTAGTTCTAGATATTCCTACTGGAGAAGGCACTAAGATGCCAACCAAAGAGGATGCTATTCAGTATGCACAAGAATCTACTGAATTAGGCAGAAGATTGGGCATTGAAGTAGAAGCTGCATTAAGCTATGGTGAACAACCTCTGGGCAAAGCTATTGGTCCTGCATTAGAAGCAAGAGAAGCACTAAGTGTAATCAATGGTGAGGGACCGACAAGTGTATTCGAGAAAAGTGCAGAATTATCAGGTATATTATTTGAGATGGCAGGATTAGCTCAGCCTGGAAAAGGTGCGGCACTTGCTGCAGACTTTATCAACAAAGGTAAAACTAAAGCAAAGATGGAAGAAATTATTGGCGTTCAAGGAGGAGATGCAAATGTTACTCCTGATGATATACCAATTGGAGAATACACAGCTACAATCAAAGCACCAAAAGATGGATATATTGTAAAATTATCAAATATATCAGTAAAGAAAGTTTGTTATGCAGCTGGTACTCCTAGACACAAAGAAGCTGGAGTAATGTTACATAAGAAAATAGGTGACTTTTGTAAACAAGATGAAGAAATGATGACTATATACGCTAGTAGTGAAGGTAGATTAACTGAAGCTCTGAATCTGGCCACAAATCTAAATCCATTCATACTTGAAGGAATGATAATAAAGAGAATTTCTTCCGGACCTAGAACGTAAGAAGTAATGAGAAATTATATTTTCTCATCTTTTTTTAGAACCATTTTATTCATATAAAGGGATTGATCAAAGTAGACTATCTCAAATCCTACTTTTTGCCAAAACGGTTGTACAAATGGTGAACAACATAGTTGAATGGTATCATCTTCTATTACACTAGTAATTAAAATTTGAGCGCAATCATACCCGATTCCTTTCCTTCTCATATCCTCTCTAACCTCGAAAACGTAAATGATTGGGCTTCCAATAGAAGAAAAACCTCCTTCAAAATCAGGTTCATCAGGGATGATTGCAGTTACAGCAACTAATTCTTCATCTTGAAAAAATCCGTAACATCTTATTTGGTCATCAAAGAACATTCTATAAGATGTAAAGAAAGGAAAGCTAATGTCAGGAACTTCATCATACTCTATAAGATGCACAATAATCTTACCATTCTTTTGTTGCTCAGAGTTCATTTTACCATTTTCACTTAAAAATAGGTTTTAAAATTATTGTGTTTTTACTAAATATAAATTCTTGTCATATTAACAGAAGATTTTTTATTTGATAACACACGATATCTTTTGTCAAGGAGAACTTGGAATGTCTGGCTATAACCATGTTGAAGACGCAATGTTTGGAAAGTCTATCTTCAAAAATGAATCCTCACTTTACCCTGAGTTTGTACCACCTGAGCTACCTACAAGAGAAGACGATATCTCTCGGTTAGCAAGAAACTTTAGATCACTCTTAGGACGTGAAGGATCGTTCTCAGTAAATGTAGCAATAATTGGTCATGCTGGTGTAGGCAAAACAAACTTATGCAAATACACAATGAAAAGATTTGAAGAAGCAGCTAATTCACACCATATTAATGTAAAATTTCTCTATTACAACTGTCATTCCTTTAGAAGTAAAACTGCTATTTTAAGAAATATATTATCAGAGCATTTCAGGATACAATCAAGAGGATTTAGTGATGAAGAAATTCTGGATATGCTTGTAAAAAGATTAACTAGAGAGGATATTCGTTTAATAATAGGATTAGATGAAGCTAACATGCTCGACTCTGAAGATATTCTAAGTATATTTCATGCAGGAGAATATTTTGGATCAGAGCAAAGCATGATATCAACCATAATTATTTCTAGACCAATTGAATATAGATCTCTCTTGAATGTACCTCTTTCTGGACACATTCATGATCAGATGGATATCTCAGGTTATAAAAGAGATAAATTGCTTACAATTCTAGAATATAGAGCAGGAATTGCACTTTATCCAACTGCATACTCTGAAGAAACTCTAAATCTTATTGCTGATATCTGTTCTTCTTCACAAAATGCAAGACATGGATTAGAAATATTATATCGTTCAGGAAAATTAGCAGATTTAAAGAATGAGAATTTCATAAACCCTGAATATATCAGAGCAGCGAAAGCTGATGTTTATCCAGAACTGAGAAGAGATGTCTTTGATGAACTGAGGGTTCAAGAACTAATTGCTGCATTAGGAGTAGCTAGGAAATTATCAGTGAAAGGAATAACTTCAACTACTGTTGAAGATGGGTATGATAGTTATGTTGTTACCTGCGAGGAGTATGACATAGATCCAAGGGGAAAATCAACATTTAGATCTGCTCTTGAAACTCTTCACAAAGTAGGAATCATAGGTAAGAGTGTTGGACCTGTAGAAGAAGGAAAGAGAGGAAGGAGAGCAAGTATAACAACATTCGATATTCCTGCATCTGTGTTAGTCGAAAGAATAGAAAATATTCTTGAACAATATGATTCTGAAAAAGAGAGATAAATTAGTTGACACAAATCATAGTCATTGAGTTCTTTACACCCTCAAGAATAATATTATTGTTTAGCACTTGATTTTTGAGCTCATCCATAGTTCCAAATTCAATTTTGACAATTAAATCATAGATCCCATAAACAGCGTATACTTCTGTTACTTCTTTCATATCATGAAGTCCCTGTTGAACCTTCTCTAGCATTCCTTGTTGAACATTCAGTAAGATGTAAGCAGCTTGTGTCATATCAATCACTATTTCTATCTTGATGTTATTTTTTTCAAAAGGGTTTAAAAAAACTAACATTGATACATGAGTTTCTTTTTTGAAAGATTTTTCATCTAAAAATCTAAAGAAAAATAAGAAAAAAGAGAGTCATTTAGTGATTCTCAAACTTGCTTTGCAGGCAGGACAACTGTTATTGTTGACAATCCATTGGTGTAGATGATTCTTGTGAAATGCTACATCACAGGAAGGGCATCTGATAAGGTCCGAATGACTAGTTATTTTTTGTAAGCAGACTGAACAAATCACATTCATTGCTTCATCGCTTTCAAGGCTGTAATCTGCAGTTGCTTGAGTGAAACTAACTCCATAAACTTGCTCAGGTGCATAAGTAACATGATGTTCACTCATCTGTTCATATTTCAAAGAAGGTTTAGATTCGTCGAGTTCTTTCTTTCTTCTGCTCCACTTAACTAAATATTTTATCACCAGTATAACTGTAGTACCATACAATCCTACATAAACCACGTAAATTACTACTTGAACTAATATTATTAACCAAGTCATGTCAGGAGGATCAACAATAATATCTCCTTCATCTTCAATTACCCACTCGAAATTAGGATCTGCGTGAAAAGTGTCAATTGGAATTGTACTAATTGATTGATTCTGTGGATTTAAGAATAGTCTTCCGATATTTGGAGTCTGATAATGGTCATAGAAATATCGAACTCGGATGAATGAGAGATTACTCATCTCTTGTGCTACTAAGCTAATTGAATACCATTCATGATCCATTAATCCCCCGGCAATTTCTAATTCTATACCGTTGTATTCATAAGCATAATAAGGGAAGGTTTGGTTTTCAACTGTTCTTCCTGAATCATCTTGAATTATAACTGAAAAATTAAATGCTTCTCCATGACTCTTATGAAGCAATAAGATTATTTTATTAACAAATGAGTAATCATGAACAGACCGTTCGATTCCGAAGAATACTCTTTCTTCATTCAGAAGATATGTATCATATGCCCAAATAGGAAAATCCTCTGACATTTTAAGTTTGAAGTCTACACTCATGACGTTTATTGCATAAAACACAATTTGAATTATTCCTGATACTGGTGATTCTGAAGTAAAATGATGTTCATTAAAATCACCTCGCAGTATTAACCAGCTGTTCATTAGACTGTGGTTGTTGTCAAATCTCAATTCAACAACTAATCCTTCGTAGGTTTGATCGTATCCCTCTCCCCATTCATAACATTGAATCTTAAAATCAATAACAGAGTCAAGTGAATCTACATAATATATGGTTTCATTTTCTTTATAGTCTACTCTGAGTAGATACTCTGATTCAATTGAATTTAGACTTTGATTTGATGTAATCTCAAAACTACTTCTTGATACGAGAAGTATCAAAAAAGAAAAAAGAAGTAGAGCAGAGAGAAGATTAACTTTTTTACTCATTTCTCCACCTTCTCTTAGTTTTTACTACAAATAGAAGCGCAATAAAAGCAACCAGGATTGTTAGATAGGACCAAGATGATGTTTCATGGGGGGCATAGTAGTGGTCATACGGCTCATTTACGCTTTCAAAATTATATGATACCAGTATCTCTCCTTCATGATAGTTGGGATAGATTAAGACATAACACAATTCTTCAGGTAGAACAACTTCAGAATGTCCACTTGATATCAAATTATAATCTGTGGAGTTGAAGATGTTGATTTTAGTCTCTACAACTTTTGAATCTGCTAGAATGCTTCTGATGTCATTTTTGTCAATTCTATTGTCAATCTTAAGGAGTATTGCATCATCAAATCCTATGTCGCGTTTGAAATTATCACCAAAGTAAATTTCTTCTGGGACGACGTTTGCTATAACAATACTAGTTTGCTCATCAGACATGAATTGCATTTTCAAATCATGTCCAGTAGGTACAGTTACAAATTCAGAATGAGTATCACTTGCACTAAGGACCAACTGTGAATCATTTACATTAGCTGCTATTACGCTGAATTCATTGTAAAGATTTGGTGTGAATACAATACCTATAGAGTCTGAATTAGCATTTCCTTTCAGATAAACTACAATGCTTTGATTTGGAATCAATTCTATTACTTCTCGTTTTCCAGAAGGAAGTAAGGAATACTGCTCAGTTTCTGTTAGGTCAACTTCGAACACTTCTGTTAAGATCTCATTGTTAAGATAATCTTTTGTGAAAATCTGGTATTGTAGCAATGTGTTTGTATCGGTGATTGGTAAAGATAGCAGATATCGATCATCACTGATTGGTGTTGAATTTGTAGTGATCCACCAACCAAGTCCATCAAATCTAAAGTAAATTTCTACATATGGCACTCCAGTTACATCTTTTACATCACATATGATATTAACAAATTTCTCGTCTGTAACAAAGTCTTCGCTGAAGTATACCCATTGATCTATTTCAGGTGGCATGTCATCAAGTAAGACGGTGAAAATCTCTTCCTTGAACTCTCTTTCATCACTGGCATTTAAGCAACTAAAAACTGCTGTTAGTTTAAGATCCAATTCTACTGCATAAGTCTCAATGAATTCACCTATTATAGATGGCATGTCACTTGTTTGAGGACCTCCTCCACCTATTTGAATATAGGTACCTCCTGTAGTCGCAGCTCCAGCTTGCAGTTGCTCAATGGTAAGACTATCAGCTCCAGAAGCAGCAATAGTGCAGAGAATGAACCTATCAAAAGCAAAATTAGAAAACAGTTCATAGAGTATAGGACCATTATAATCAATTCCAGAAAATTGTTCTGGTGGTCCATCTCCAACAATCATCCCTGCATCACAAGGTTCATCTGTTATCAAAGTTACGAGTTTTACTGCTTCAGATCTCCAATCTAATTGATTCTTAGCTACCCAAAGTGCGTCTCCCCAAGGCTCATAACCATTATTTGCAGATGTAGCAGCTAAGACGTCTGTAATGTGCTGAGTATCGTCAGTAAGTTGATGTACTAACGCTGGATTGTTGTAAGGATTTTGATTATCAAAAGTATAAGGACCTCCGAAAAAGACTAGTCCGATTCTTACGTCAGGAACTATACTACTTACTTCCTCTATAACATTTATCAAATCAGCTTTTAATACATCAATTTCATCCTGCATAGAGCCTGAAATATCTAAGGCAATTACTAGGTCTAAAGGAGATCCTACAACTGAGCTTTCAGAGATTACATTAACACTGTATTCACCAGTTAACCAAGATTCTCCGCTAGACATTGAGCTTTTTGTAATAGTTGAATTATCTAGAAACTCTCCATAACCATTAACTTCAGGATAAAACTCTAATTGCTGAAGTTGTTGATCTGATTCATTTGTTATATTGAATTGTACTGTAAAAGATTCTCCTGGTAGTATACTTGGAATATTGT
Source organism: Candidatus Heimdallarchaeota archaeon (assembly GCA_016839875.1). The sequence continues at coordinate 1,403 of JAEOTK010000045.1, read as the reverse complement.
CTTCTCTATATGATGTCAAACTAGTTATCATCTCTATTGTAACATTATCCAAAGGATTGGTCACCTCGCTGGGAACATAAGTAACAATACTGTCGTCTTGTTGTTCCCCTAAAGCTAATGCACTAAACTGAAAAATACAGCTTAGAACAAAAGATAGAATTAGAAGTTTGGAGATTGTTTTCATTGTAATTTCCTCCTTCTAAATCTATAAGCGAATATCAAGGTACATAACCCTAATATGAAGAACATCCAAGGCCATGATGTTGCATTTGCATAGTAGTAATGGTCATAAGGGTCATACCAATCTTCATAATTGAACGAGATGTAAATCTCCCCTGTATGATACACTGTTACAATAAGAACAAAGAATTCTCCTTCTGGTAGAAGTACCTCCGCACTGCCTAGTATAATCAATTCCCAAGTACTAGCATTGAAAACATAAATCCCAGTTTGGACTATTTGAGAATCCGCAAAGATACTTCGATTATATTCATCATCAAATGTGTTATTTATTTTGAACAGATAAGCATCGATTTCTGTTATGTTTCTCTCAATCTCAAATTGAAACTCTAGAGATTCAGGAATGGTATTTGTAATTTGAACACTAACGAAATCTTCAGCTGATAATAAAAGCTTGATGTCATTATCAGATGGTATTGGAAATTGAACAACTGATTCATTTTTCTGTTCTTCAACAAGTTGACTTGTTCGTACGTCAACTATACTTACATTAAAAACTGCATCAGTTTCTGTGAGTACTATTCCGTGTGAATCCTCATTTAAATCTGCTTTCAGTTTGCAAATAATGTTGTGATCAGGTATAAGCAACAACTCCTTCTTCTTTGATTTTTCAATTGATGTATAATCATCTGAATTAGTTAAATCAAATTCGAGAACATCAGTAAAATTACCGTTTCCAAGCCAATCTTCTGCATACAATCTAAGATATAGATTAGTTTTTTCTGAGGTAAACTCCAACGATAATAGAAATATATCATACATTATATGACTACCATTTACAGTATTCCAAAACTCATCTCCATTGAATTTGTAAAAAGTTTCAACAAATGCAGTACCAGTAACGTCTTTTACTTCGCTCATAATGTTAACAAATTTCTCATCTGAAGCTATATTTTCACTGAAATAAATCCAACAGTCTATTTCAGGAGGAAGTTCATCAATCAAAATCACAAATTTCTGTTCTTTTGATTCTCTAGTATCATCTGAAGTTATATGACTCAAGACTGCAGTTATTTTCAGATCAAGTTCAACACTGTATTTGACAATTAATTCTCCTACGATATCTGGTAAATCCTCAGTTTGAGGACCATCTCCTCCAAGAAGTATATATGTTCCTTTTGTATGTTCAGCAGCAGATTCTAGTTGATCGATAGTTAACCCAT
>JAEOTK010000293.1 GCA_016839875.1 Candidatus Heimdallarchaeota archaeon | reverse complement strand
TAACTCTCCACTTCTTCTTTTTGAAATATCTGTTGATTATTATTCCAGAACTTAATGATATAAATCCCAAAGACATGAAAACAGCATGAGATATCCAGAGTGATGGAGGAGGAATATCTTCGGGTGTTACATATGCTCCACCTATTTCTCCTTTCCCTCTTGTAATATGAGGAGCAGTTAGACTATCATCAGATCCCAAAGCCCATATTATATTGAAGGATCCAGAAATAGGAATTTGAAAATCGAAAGGATCAGTAGTATTCATAAGTCGTTTAAATTCGATGGTAGTATTGCTTCCAGCTTCAGTTCCATTACTAGCTATAATATCGTTGGTTCCTCCTAAGTTAACATCTGGAGGATGAGGACCGAAATTGCCTGTGGAATAAGCATCCGTTACATTGACAGTCCCATTAAGATAAACCCAGCCAAAAATCATATCAGCATCTTTCATAAATGCAGAAGGAGCAAAACCTATTGATACCCAACCTGTAGTCAGACCAATCATACCCATATATACTTCAGTATCTGTACCACTCCAAAAGAGCTGAAAGTCACCTCCACCAAATATAGCCGAATTATTGTATTCACCAGGAGAAATCACTCCATCTATTATAGGGGTTGCTAATGTCATTGTTTCTGGTTGAGTAAAATCTGTAGCTTGAGACTCTTGAGCAAAAGATATAGATAATAAAAGATGTATTAATGATAAAACAACTACCAGAGATATTTTTCTCATTCTGTCACCAATGTTTTTCTATGATAAGTAAGTTATTTGGCTCTTTGTTAAAAATTTTATTGCAAAATGGATTGTAATATTAGAAACAAAACTAATTCGTTTGAAAAATATATTACTAAATAGATTAAACATATGTTAAAAGGCTGTTCTGTGCTATTTTTATGAACACAACAAACTTTAAATTTGATGACTATGTATTCTAATATGATTCGTTTATGTCTAGTGGACCGGGAAGAATTTTTAAGATTGTTCTAATTGGGGATGGAGCTGTTGGAAAAACAAGTCTAAGAAGAAACTATCTCGGGAAAAGCTTCAGAGAATCATATCTGATGACCATAGGTGCAGACTTTTCTGTCAAACAAGTACCATATGAAGATTATATTGTTAATCTTCAAATTTGGGATCTTGCAGGCCAACCTCGCTTTAGTGAAGTGAGAGGGGCATACTATGCCAATTGTTATGGAGCTATAGTTGTTTTTGACATAACTAGACCAAACACTTTTTCCAATATTGACTACTGGATAAATGAACTTGTTAGATATAATGAACATAGATTAGTGCCTATGGTTATTGTTGGCAATAAGGCAGATTTGCGAAGTTCGACACCTACTGAAGTTCAAGTTGATAGAAACTCAGCTTTAGCTTATGCATTAACTTTAACTGAATGGGGGGGACTCAAAGTTGATTTTATTGAAACATCTGCTTTATCAGGTCAAAATGTTAATTCAGCATTCGAAAGACTGATTGATAAAATATACTACAGATTAGGGTTGTAAACCATTATTAACAATCAATTGTTTTGTTTAAAATTAAAAAAAGAAAAAAGAAGGATGGATTATTCCAATCCACGACTTACTAGTCGATCCTTAATGAAAGGCATTCGGATGAGATATCTGAACGCTTCAATTAAGAGACACAAACCTATGGTAAATCCAAGAATAAGCGCCCAATCAATTCCTCTCAAGAAGAAGTAATAGCCATCTGTAAAACTACTGAAAACTTCACCCATGGGTCTTATGTAAATAGCTCCTAAAAGCAGTATCCAAGATAATACTACTGCGAAAAGGAGATATCTGTTTTTGAAAGGCTTTGATTTAAGCAAAGGTGTTTCATTGTCATTCCGTGCCACGAAAACAAACCAGAGTTCAAAGGAGAGTGTTGTAACGAATGCCATCACTTGTGCATAAGCTAGTTTATTTTGTGTGATAAAATCAGTTGCAGCTTCACCAGTTAAGCCTAATCTTAAAGCTTCTTGCTCAAAGATAGTAAAACCAAATGCATTGTATCCAATTAGGAAGATTCCTACTGAAGCAAAGAAAGCGACAATTCCTGCAAGAACTGCAAAAATATACATATCTTTTACAAAAGAGCTTTGCTTACCTCTTGGAGGTCTTTGCATTAATTTCGGATCATAAGGATCGAAAGAAAGTGCTAAAGCAGGTAAAGCATCAGTAAGAAGGTTAAGGAATAATATTTGTAATGGTAGAAAAGGTAGAACACCCAAAGCTGCTGTAATAATCAGAACAGCAAAAATTTCATCGAAATTTGCAGAGAGTAAATAACGAATGAATTTCTTCATGTTTTCGAAAATATTTCGACCTTCCTCAACAGCAGATACGATTGTGCTGAAAGCATCATCAGTAATTACCATGTCTGCAGTTTCCTTAGTTACATCAGTTCCGGTAATGCCCATTGCGACACCGATATCTGCTTTCTTTATAGCTGGAGCGTCATTTACACCATCTCCTGTACAAGCCACAATGTGATCGAGCTTTTGAAGTGTTTCTACTACTCTGTATTTATCCTTTGGACTCATACGACTGTAGACCTTAACTTGCTCAATTATTTTCTCAAGCTCATCATCTGACATTATTGCGAAATCTTCGCCTTTAACAATCATATCTTTATCAGATTGTATGATACCAATTTCCTTTGCAACTGCTATTGCTGTAGGTTCTTGATCTCCTGTAATCATGACTGTTGTTATTCCAGCATTTTTACATTCTTCAACAGATTCTTTTACTTCTGGACGAGCTGGATCAATCATTCCTGCTAATCCCACAAAAATCATATCATCTTCTATTTCGTCTATGTTCTCTTTGTCGTAATCATCTGGTAATTCTTTGTATGCAACAGCTAGAACTCTTAATGCTTTTTCTGCCATTTGTAGATTAGCATCCAGAATTTCTTTTTCTAGTTCCTTTGTTATCTTCTTGGTTTTCCCATCTGTCATCATTGTGTTGCATCTTGTAATGACAATTGGAGGACTGCCTTTCATGTAAGCTATCTTCTTTCCATCAACAATGTTTACTGTTGTCATTCTCTTTCTATCTGAATCAAAGAAGATTTCATGATCTCTCTTATTGAGATCTTTTTCTGTGTATCCAGCTTTTTCAGCTAAAACAATCAAAGCTGCTTCTGTTGGATCTCCCTTTATATCTATTTTCTCCTCATTCCTTAGAACACCAGCGTTATTGCAATGATATACTGTATCCATTAATTTTGTAAAAGATTCATTTTCTTTGGGATCAATTTTTCTTCCATCGTGAGTAAAATCTCCGTCAAGAAGATAGCCTGAGCCACCGATTTCCACTTTGCCATCGAAAGTCCAAGCTTCTTTAACCGTCATTTCATTTCTAGTAAGAGTACCAGTTTTATCTGAGCATATGTAATCTACTGAACCTAATGTTTCAACTGCAGGTAATCGTGCAACAATAGTCTTTCTTTTAGCCATTTTTGATACTCCAATTGCTAAAGTGATAACTATTGCAGCTGGTAATCCTTCAGGAACTGCAGAGATTGCCAATGCAATTGCTGTTTCAAATCCTTCAAAAGCTGCTATAGCATAAGATACATCTGCATGTTTTGTTAGGATTTCAACAACCATAACTACAGCACAGATTGCTAAGATGATTATTCCTAATACCTTTCCAAATCTATCTAGTGCTTTTTGTAATGGTGTATGCTCATGTTTGACTTGTGTCAACTCCGCTATTTTACCCATCTCGGTACTCATCCCAGTAGAGGCAACTATAGCTTTTCCTCGTCCATACACACATGTACATCCACTGAAAATCATATTTTTCTTATCATGTATTCTTGCTTTTGCGGGTACTAGATCCAGAGTTTTGGTAATTGGATGTGATTCTCCCGTAAGTGGAGCTTCATCAACTTTGAAATTGTTGACTTCTATTAGTCTACAATCAGCAGGTATTTTTTCCCCTACTTCTAGAAGAACAACATCTCCTGGAACAAGATCACTTGCATGAATCTTCTTCTCTATTCCTTCTCTAACAACCAAGACATCTTGTTCAAAATATTCTTTCAGCTTCTCTAATGCTTGATTAGATCTAAAGTTTTGAACAAAACCTATAATTGCATTTATTATAACAATCGCAAATATTGCTATTGCATCATAAATCTCTTCCCCAAAATGCTCAGGAGTAGTGTTTTTGATACCAAATCCTAAGCTAATAAAACCTGCAGCAATAAGCAATAGAACAAGAAAGTCTGTGAATTGTTCCGCAATCATTTTGAGAATTTTGAACCTCTCTATGATTGTAATCTTATTTGCACCATAAATCTGGAGTTTTGAAACTACATCTTGCTCCTTTAGTCCTTTCTCACTTGATTCAAGTTTCTTAAAAACTTCTTTTGTTTTCATATTGTGCCAAGGTATTTCTTCTACTACCTCTGTAACAGCTACTTTTTTTCTTTTTTTAGACATTTTTACACCTTATTCTGTTCGGTGCTTTGCACACTTCAGAATAGTGTTTTTGATTACATTTAAAAACCTTTTTTGAGCGTCATATGATATAAATAAGTTGATTTCTATATGTATCGATGACGATTAAATCAAAGAAGCCAGTGATGATACAAACGCATCTATATCCTCAACCGTATTGTAGAAATGAGGGCTTATTCTTATTCCACCATATCTACTGGAAGTAACTATTTTGTTTTCTCGCAGTTTCTTAACCACTTCTATGTTATCTGGAATTCTGATGTTTATAATACCAGATCGATATTGCTTCTCTAAAGGAGTAATAAATTCATAATCTCCTAATGTTTGAAGTTGTTCAATGAGATAATCTGTTAATTTGAAGATTCTGCTTTGAATTTTATCTATCCCATAATCTAAAAGTATCTGCATTCCTTCACTAGCTATGTAATATAGACTACTACCAGGATTTGTATCCATGTATTTGTCAATTGTTTGAGGATATTCTAATTTATTTACGTTCCAATAGGGTTGATTTTTATCTCCAGCATCAGTTCCATGGTATCCAGCAAATGGGGGGAAGAATTCGCTGATTAATTTCTTCTTCATATAGAATAACCCTTTCTGATTAGGTCCTAGTAACCATTTTGCTACTCCACAAGTGAGAAAATCCACATCCCAATCTTGAACATCATTAATCAAAGCTCCTGACGATTGAATAGAATCAACGAGAACGAAAGCATCATTTTCGTGTGCAATTTTGGAAATTTCTTTAAGATCAGCTTTGAAACCTGTTGTCCATTGAACATGAGAAATTAAGACTAGTTTCGTATTCTCATCTATCTTATCAGCAAAACTTTCAGCTGATACAACATTCTTCTGATCAGGAACAGGTCTATATTCTATGTTGTTCTTTTTCTGGTGGTAAAGTGCTTGATAAACTTGTCCTGGATAATCATTCCAGTAACAAACTATATTGCTATCTTTGTCATAATTGAGTACATTCGCTGCGATTTTAGATCCGTGAGTAACATCTGGAGTAAATGTAATTTCCTCTGGACTTGCGTTTATTAGCTCACCGAATTGTTTTCTAATTTTATCTCTAGCTTCTCTGGGTTCTGTAAAATCAGACTTTTTCCAGCAATCCATGAAATTTGTAATAGCTCTAGCTGTTCTTCCATGAAGTGGACCTGTTGAGGCATGATTAAGATAAATTAGCTCATTTAATGTGGGAGATTCAGAACGGATTTTCTCAATATATGAATCCATAGCTACATAGGTGCAACTTATCCCTAAATATTTTTCCCATTAAAAAAGAGGAAAGATTCTTACTTCTTTCTTTCTTCTTGATGCTTAAGCATTGACTTCAATAACTGATCTATCACAGATACGAGGAGCTTAGAACTCTTTGCAGAAACTTCAAAGAAATGATTATCAACTCCATCTTTCAAAGATGTACGATTTAATCTGAAAATAAACTCTTTAGCATCTATTGGATTGAGCGTTCGTTGACTTGATTCTCGAATATCTGATTTATTGCCCACTAGAATAATTGGAACCTTACCAATCCCGCTGTAATTTATCAATTCTTCTATCCAAAATAGCGCATGACGAAAAGTATCAGGTCGAGAGATATCATATAAAACAAGAGCGCCTTTACAGTCTTTATAGAGTTTCGAGCGTTTATCACTTGCAAGTTCTCTACCTGGGATATCATAGAGGTGTATTATATGCTCCTTACCTTCTATCACTCTTATGAATTCAATCAGTTCAAGCTTGATAGAAGGTTTTTTTTCAGCTCCTGGAGCAGCTTGAAGATATTGATTGAAAAGAGTAGTTTTCCCAGTACCATAATCACCCAGTACTAGAACTTTATACGCCATTTTCTCATCACAACAGATAGACTATAATATTACAGTTTCAAAAACCTTGTTGTTATACGCATAGAAAAAGAGCTCGAGTAGATTTTTCTAGCAACTTGAATTAACTGGAATAAATTTAAGAACTAATAGAAAAGTAAACAGGTGAGGTTTGTTTATGCAAAAAAGACAATCTTTAGGAATTTCATTTATACTGATTTTCATTTTCTGTTCAACTACTTCAACCACTGTTAAAACAACGAATGCTCAAGTAGTAGATACGTGGACATGGATTTCAGGAAGTGATGATATTAACCAACTCGCTGTTTATGGAGATAAAGGAGTAGAAGATCCTTCCAATAGACCTGGTGCGAGATATGCTTATGCTTCTTGGATAGATCTTGATGGAAACTACTGGATTTTTGGAGGTAGAGGATATAATAATGATACTACTATAGGTTTATTGAATGATTTGTGGAAGTACAGTTTTTCTAGCCAGAATTGGGTTTGGATGGCAGGTTCACATCAGATTAATCAACCAGGAATATATGACACTAGAATGAATTTTAGTGAGAGTAATCAACCAGGATGCAGACAACATTGTAGTTACACTTTCGATGAAAGAGGTTACTTCTGGATTTTTGGTGGGGAAACATTAGGAAATGCAAAACGAGGGGATATATGGTGTTACAACATAACTGAAGAAGCTTGGGCTTGGTGGGCAGGAAATTATACAGATAACTGCATTGGTAATTATGGATCATACAGATCTTTTGACTCTGCTAATCACCCACCTGCAAGAAGTGCATGTGCTTCTTGGTTTGAGAGTAAATACAATGTTTTCTATGTTTTTGGTGGGAATGACTATTCTTCATCATTCAGAAACGATTTATGGTCATACAGTCTTTTTCTGGATGAATGGGCTTGGACATCAGGAAGTAATCTTACAAACATAAATGGTGTATATGGAACAACTGGAGTTGAAGATCCAACTTACTATCCAGGATCAAGAGTCGGTATGGCAAGCTGGGTAACTGAAGAAGGATACATGTGGATTTTTGGAGGATACGGAAGAGATTCTGTTAATAATTTGGGCTATCTAAATGATCTATGGAGGTATAATATTACTTCAGATCTTTGGGCTTATATGACAGGTAGTACTCTTTTTCAACAATCAGGTTCTTATGGGACAAAAGGGCTATATGGTGCCACTAACACACCAGGAGCTAGAACTACAGCTACATCATGTTTAGATAGTTATGGAAATATGATGCTATTTAGTGGTGGAGGGGGAATTGGTGTTAGATTTAATGATCTCTGGCAATACAATCAAAGCTTAAATGAATGGAGATGGATTTCTGGGAATAGTACAATTAGTTCAAAGGGTAATTATGGTACACAAGGCATAACTGATTTGTCTTCATATCCTGGTGCAAGAGATAGATCCACAATTCAATGTGACAGTAAAGGAGAAATCTGGATGTTTGGTGGATATGGCTGGGACGATGATGTAACTACTGGATACTTGAATGATTTGTGGATTTATGTTCCATTAGATCTAGTGATAATAAATGAATTCAGCAAAATTACTCTGATTCCAATAGTAACTTTTGTGAGTATTTTATTCACAATGCTAATTAAAAGAAGAAGAAGAAAATAATCTTCTTTTCCATTTTTTATTTTTCAAATCTAAAATCTTGAACGAATTGCGTTTCCTAGAATCTCAAAAGCTTTATCGATATTCAGTCCTGTTTTTGCACTTGTCTCGAGAAAATGATTAGTGATCCCATAACCAGCTGTTCCTTTATTGAGAATGTTAATATACCTTTGAGCATCTTTCAACTTAACACTCTTTCTGGTTCTGAGATCTGTTTTGTTTGCAAGCATTATTACAGGTACAGCATCTTGACCGCAATACTTGAAAAGTTCTTTAAGCCACATAGCACAATTTTTGAAAGAGGATTTGCTGGTTATATCAAATACAAGAAGTGCGCCCATACTTCCATTATAAAATCTACCACGTACATCCTTGAAAATAGGTTGTCCTGCTATATCCCATATCTGAAATTTCCAAATTTCATTAGGAACTATTTCTTTTTCTACTACACTAAAATCTGCCCCTAATGTCATTAAATGTGAACTAGAAAAACCATATCCCATATAGCTGTTCCGAATAGATGTCTTCCCTACAGCTCCATCTCCTACAAGTGTAATTTTGAAGATATATTCAGCTTTATTCACAATATATTTGATACAATCATCGTCTAAAAAAGTTAGTTATTACCAAGAAAGTTATTGTATTTCGTTACAACAAGATTTTTAACATGGTCAGTTTTATTTTTCGTTAATGCCACAAGTTAGCAGTCGTTCACCTATAATTGCTTTAGCAGCATTAATCTTTGGACACTTTCTAAATCATTTCTATGCTTATGTTTTAGGGGCATCTCTATTTGTTGTAAGAGGAGAGATAGCTTTAACAAATGCACAGATTGGATTAGTTGGTACCGCTCAGATAGTAATTTTTGCTGTTTGCAGCGTTGTTGTTGGAATTACTGGTGATAGATGGCTAAGAAGTAAGAACATCTACGTACCATTGGGTATTTTACTAATGGGTGGAAGCATGTTTATTGTTGCTTATTCACAGAGTTTCATAGGATTGATTATATCTGCTTTGATGGTGGGTTTAGGAGCATCATTCTATCATCCAGTTGCTTATGCATCAATTGCAGACCTTTTTGAAGAAAGAAAAGGACTAGCTATGGGATTTAATACAGCTTTAGGAATGATTGGGACATCGATCACTCCGATTGTAATTGTTGTGTTTAATGATTGGATTGGGTGGAGAAATTTCTTCAAAGTCTTCGGAGTAGTTGCAATTATACTGGCCTTGCTAATGTTTGTATTATTTCACTATATGATAGAATATCGAAGAACAGATGAGGAGAAGGAGGAAATCCTAGCAAGTAACTCTATGAATATGGAAGGGAAACTAAATAGATGGTTCAAAAAAGAATTATTAGTAGTCTTATCATTTATCATTATTATTTGCTTGTTTTATTCAGTATTTCGAACAGGAATATTCAGAGTCACAAATCAATTCTTATCAATAATTTTCGTGGACTACTACAGTTTCAGCTTGTTTGAAGCTGGATGGATTACGACTGTTATTCTTGTTATAGGAGGATTAACTTCCATAGCAGGAGGTATGACAAGTGACAAGATTGCTACAAGTTTAACAATGCTAATTTCATGTACTGGAGCTGTTATAATGCTGCTATTATTAGTTCTTCTAGGCAATGTAGTGACTGGAATTGGAGCAATCATTCTATTCTTTATTTTCATAGCATTCTTGTATTTTTCAGCAGCTGCTGGTACCAAATACGTCACAGAAAATGTTCCTCAGAAATCAAGATCCTTAGCGTTAGGTTTTCTATTTGCAATACCAAGCTCAGTAGCAGGAGTATTTCCTTGGTTATTTGGAAGCATCTTAGACAACTCAACACATATCTGGGCATTTGTTTTCTTGTTAGTTCTAGCTTCTATGGCTTTCATTATGTCTTTCATACTCTTCTCGAAAGATTGGCAAAAGGGAATTTTTGGGAAACGAAAACAAAAAGTATTAGATGCAATGCCTATAGATGAATCGATTTAATTATTCATCTACTATTCATAAATCTTAAATAATACTCTAAAATCCAAGAACTAGCTAAAAATATTAAGAGTGAAAAATATGGCTAATATATTAATACTAATAGCTTTGTTAACTGGTGTACTTTCAATCGTAGCTGCGATCTATTTCACAATTATTGTTATGAGAGAAGATCGAGGAAATGAAAAAATGATTGAAGTCTCTGGTTATATTGAGACAGGAGCTAAAAAATTCCTAAAAGTTCAATACTTGGTTTTAGGAGTATTTGTTTTAGTTCTATTCATAGTGATACTCTTATTCTTACCATCAAAGATGACTGATTTCAAAGTGCCAGTAACATCTGGAGTTCTGAATTGGCAGCAAGCAATATCTTATGTTATAGGTTCAGCAGCCTCAATGTTTGCAGGATGGTTAGGATTAATAGTTGGAGTAAAGACCAACACAAG
>JAEOTK010000292.1 GCA_016839875.1 Candidatus Heimdallarchaeota archaeon | reverse complement strand
CTAAGCTCGAAAATATTTAAATATCGAAAATTGAATATTGCTGATTATGCGTAGAACTTCTTCTTTTCTTGTGATTTTTGTTATTTCACTGATATTCACATTTCCTAATAATTTAGCAACTGCAAACTCAAATCCTATTGCTTCTTTGAATTATCTTACTTTGGAAGGAACAATTGGAAATGTTTATGGAGAGATGATTGCCACCTATTTAGCTCCCTTAGGGATTGAGTTGAACATCCTGAATGTTAGTTGGGAAGAATACAATGAAATGCTTCTTCACAATGATACCTGGGATCTAGCTTATACTGTTATTAATACTGATATCAAAGATGCTGACCTTTCGCAATACTATAGTTCTCTTGGTTCAAGGAATTTCTTCAGACTGAACAATAATACTCCAGAAGAAATTATCAACGAAGCATTTCTGTTTCAAGGAACCTCGATTTCAGATTTGAACACTAGGCAGTCTCATTATTATGATTGGCAAGTATTCATCAATGAATTAATCGTTCCAATAAAACCCATGTTTGCTCCCAGAAAATATGAAGGAAGTTGGTCGAACATTATTGGATGGGATAACAGGTGGGGGATTGTAAACAGTCTTCCATACATGTCTTGTGGATCACTTCACACAGGTCAAACTAATACTTCAGAATTGAATGATGCAAATTATAAATGGCTCAATTTACAACCACTAAACCAAACAGATATGGCAAGCAAGTATATGAGTTCGTTTATTTCTGAGCCCTTGTTAGTTTTTTCACCAGATTTTGCTCCCCTTAAAACAGGGATAATAAACGATTGGGATCAGATAAATGCTTCTCATTATAAGTTCTATTTAAGGAGCAATGTCTACTGGAACCCTTCATATGATATAAGAATGAGAAATAATACTTCTATTCCTTTGAATACTGAAAGTGTAGTGAATGGAATCAATGGTGAAAATAGTACAGGTATAAATCAAGAATTAACAGCAAAAGATGCTGTTTTTACTCTTATGTCCAAAGCATATAGTGGAGTTAGTGTGGATGCAAATATCTATTCGTGGATAAGAGACATCTATGTTGATCCAGTTGATGATATGAATTTTCATATTGTCTTAGATGGAGATTATACAACACCATCACTTGATCCTTATGCTCAAATGTGGTCAGCTCTAAATATACCCCTTCTACCAGAATTCTTTTTGAATGACACTTCAAGTCTAGAGATAGTTCAAACTTCAGGAGGAAAGAATTTCACAGGTTTGTACCAGGGAATCACAAACAATGCTAGTTGGAAATTCTTTGAAGAATCTGCTTTTGGTTGTGGGAAACTAATGATTGATTATTCTACTAACAATGTCACAGTATTGAACGAATCTCCATACTGGTTTGGAGGAGGAGCTATAGATGGTTCTCCAGGTATGAATATTGCTTTTAAACGGATTAATATCTTCCACAATCTAACTGATGAAACCGATTGTCTTAATGCGTTTGAGACAGGAAAGTTAGATATATTCTACAATTACCAACGGTTCAGAACAGAAAGAATCGCTGCTCAGAGCAATCCTGATCTTGATATTCAAACTCAAATTTCTCCAGAAATGAGTATTATAGCATTCAATTTACAGAGACCTTTTATCGGAGGAACAAACAACACTGAATATACACAAGAAGAATATGATAGTAGTTTCAACTATACAAGAGGAGCAGCAATAAGAAAAGCAATTTGTTATGCAATAAATAGAGATGAAATCAATACAGTGCTTCACAGTGGAGGTTATACTAAAACTGATAGTCCAATGAGTCCTTACTTTGCGTTTTATTATTACAGCAGTATAAACAAGTATGATTATGATTTAATGGAAGCACAGAGGTGGTTAACAATAGCAACAACAGAACTAGTCATTATACCTGAAATTAGTAATAGAAATATAGTTCTCATAATTGCTTGTTCCTTTTCAATACCTTTGATATTCAGTAGAAAGAGAAAGAAAAAAACGAACTAAAACTTAGTGAATTTCGGTAAAAATTTGGAGAAAAGTTTTTACCACATTTATATATCAATTTACGGAGTCTTCTAGTACTTTAATAATAAAAGTGAAAGACTCATGGCTACATCCTTAGGGGCATTACCCCTCCTCCGTAACGGAGAAGAATATCTTTCTCAAAGCAAGAAAAGCTTGTTTGGAATTCATGGTGAAAAATTGCTTGATGTTGCAATCGCGCCAGAAATTCATGTTCAAATGGCTTTACCTATAAACAAAGGAGCAGGTTTCAATCTCCTTCAAAATATGTCTATTGATGACATAGTTGACATTTATGTTGAAGCTGGAAAAATCTTCATCAATGATATGGTGATCAATGGTATCTCAACTTCTATAGATGAATGGGCTGAGTTAATTACTAGGTCCACTGGAATGCCTATAACTTACACTCAAAATGCTTTGAATATCATCCCACAACTCTTCAGAAAAAAACCTCTGCAGAGAATTCTTAGAGCAAATAGTCCTACTGGCAACATTCAAATCTACGATGAATTCGTAGATGTGAGAGGAAATACTAGATTTTCTTGGTCTCCTAGAGGAAAAAATGTTGGCATAGCTTTACCAGGTAATCATCCTGCTGTTTCACTGCTAGGTGCATTGATTCCACTCTTCAAAATGCCAGCAATTCTTCGAGCTTCTTCAAGTGAACCCTTTACTTCATTTAGATTATGTAAAGCACTTTGGGATGCAGGACTTCCACCTGAATCACTATTTCATTTTGTTACTGACCATAGTATAGTTGATACTATTGTTCGAAATTCTGATCTTGGGATAATTTTTGGAAACGAATGGATTCTTAGAGCTTACGAAAATAACTCTCGAATCAAGACATATGGACCAGGTAAAAGCAAGGTTCTTGTCGACATAGAAAATATGTCTCCTTCTCTTTTAGATTTAGCAGTAGATATTGCTTATCAGAGCATAACCTTTGATGGTGGTAGAGGATGTATTAACTGTAGTGGAATAGTTTACAATAGCAAAGACAGCTACGAAGAATTTAGAGATCGTTTAGCAGAGAGAATGGCTTCTGTTGAACCTTTAGATCCTATGAATCCTCGAGCAGAAATTCCTGCAATGGCAACTGATCCAGCAAGAGGATTGTACAAGTTCATCCAAAGTAGAATGGATTCTTCAGTTAAAGATATCACAGCGCAGTTTAGAGATTCTGATGGATTCCTTCATGTTGATAACGGTTTATCTTATTTCTTACCAACGCTTCTTGAAGTTGGAGAGGAAAGTGAAATCAGAACAGATGAATATCCACATGCCTTTGGGACAATTTGCAGACCTAATGACTACTATCCTGAAGAATTAGTAGAAGATTCTCTAGCAGTTGGCTACTTAACTGATGATCCCAGCAGAGCTAAGAAGTTATTGAGAGATCCTTCAATCAAGAAGATCTTTGTAAATGATCAAACTTTCAATATGGATATAGCACAACCACATGAAGGTTTTCAAGCTGATTTCTTATACAAAAGTAAAGCGACCAACTATGATGGAATTAATAATATCTTGAAATAATAATTCCTTTCATTTTTCCATTTCATTTAACTTATAAACCTTGGATTTATTTTCTTTTTAATGATTTGTCCACGCTGTAAAAAGAGTCAGAACAAAAGAGTGACTCTGAAACAAGTTAAAAGAAAAGGCGGTTTTCATAAACAAACCAAATTCAAATGCCCTGAGTGTGGATTTATCAGAATGAAAGCCAATTAGATTATAATTTTAGCTTTACGTTCTTCAGTTTATCAGAATTTCTTTCTTTAAATTTCAAAACCTTAGGCTCGATAACAACTTTGCAATAACCTTGAGTCGGATTGCGTAAGAAGTAATTTTGGTGATACTCTTCTGCTTCATAGAATGCTCCTAAAGGTGTTATTTCAGTTACTATCTTGTCCTTCCAGATACCTTGATTAGTTATGTCTTCTATTACCTTTGCAGCTGTTTCTTTCTGTTTATCGTTAGAATAGAATATTTCCGAGCGATATTGAGTTCCTACATCTCCACCTTGTCTATTCAGTGTTGTTGGATCATGATTGGCAAAGAATATCTCCATTAGTTCTTTATAGGAAACCGTTTCAGGATTGAAAGTTATTTTTATCACTTCAGCATGTCCAGTTTCTCCAGTACTAACTTGTTCATATGTAGGATTTTCTACAGTACCTCCAGTATACCCTGAAGTTACTTTCTCAACACCTGAGAGTTCTTGGAATATTGCTTCCATACACCAGAAACATCCTCCACCAAATATAGCTTCTTCTTTCATTTTACCCCTTCTAAAAATCACTTTTATTTAAACAATATTTCTTATAGAAATAATAGTCTGAATTCTCTTAAATTCTTGTATCTAACAAAATTACGAATCAAATGAAATAACTTGAAATTTGTTTCCTGTTGCTTTTACGAATTGTTGATATGCATCGTTTTTCAATTCCAAAGTTTCTGTATTTATATTTGGATGAAACGAGACTATTTCAGCTTTCCAGACATCCTTATCTATCAAATATTCAACTTGATTCAATTTGTCATTTACAAGTCCGAACGGAGAAACAGCTCCTTTCGAAAGACCAAGAAGAGATTGAAGTTCATCTTCATTTGCAAAAGCAATTTTAGGCCAGTTTGTGAGTTTTTCGAGTTCTTTGAAATTCAACCGTTTTGAAGATTCTAAAGTAACTAAGTAGTATTTTCTTTTCTTAATGTCTTTTACAAATAAATTTTTGCAGTGAGTTCCTGGGATAAAACCACAATGTTTTCGAGCTTCTTCTACAGTAAAAACAGCTGGATGTTCATGTAAAATGTAAACTATGTTGAATTGTTCTAACCATTTTTTCAATGAATCAACCATTTCAATCAAGCTCTAAAAACTATCACTCAATCTTGTTCTTTTACTTTTCTGAAGAGTATTATGCAGCTCTTACGCAAATATATGGTAAACACTTAAAAAAGAACGTTAAAACTCATTTTAGTTTACTAAAATGATAAAAAGCAAGTGATAATATGAGTAAAAAAGGAAACTTTGTACTATCTTCTCTGATTTTATTATTGATACTCACATCAACCTGTTTGAGTTCCTTCTATATTTCAGCTAGAAGAAATGAATTTCGTAAAACTGGAAACACTCAAGCGTTTAACATATATGAAGGAGTATTATCATATTATCTGAATTTTGACTGGCAAGAAGATACTTCGTCAGAAGGAAAAGAAGTTGATATTTTTTTTGAAATGGATTTAGAAAAAAACTACAATATCTCACATATTGATGATGAGTATTTTCTCTTTGAAAAGGAATACAATTATAGTCCAAAAGAGATATATCAAACGAGATTAAGTACCGATTATTATCCAGATACT
>JAEOTK010000291.1 GCA_016839875.1 Candidatus Heimdallarchaeota archaeon | reverse complement strand
GTGAGACAGGTCGGATTCTATCTGATGGTGCTGGCGGGCGATTGAGAGTAAAGTCACCACAGTACGAGAGGAACAGGCTGCTGGGGACTCTGGTGAACCGGTTGTCCTTAAGGGCATTGCCGGGTAGCTAAGCCCTCGACGATAAGAGCGGAAAGCATCTACGCTCGAAGCGTCTCTCGAAACGAGTCGCCCACTCTGCTACATCATAGGGGGATTGGTGACAATAACCTTCGTAGTAGACGAGAGCGCGGAAAGAAGATCCGTTTGATAGAGCAGGGGTGTACGCGTCGAGCTTCGGCGAGATGTTCAGCCCACTGCCACTAACTGCTCAAGCGTAGTTAGGCCAAATAGGGATCGGTTCGTCAGATTCTTGGAGAGTTCTTGTCAGCTAATTTTAGTTTACTGGAAAATTTTGATTATACATAATATTTAGAACAAATAGAAGATCTGTAATCTATTAAGTATAAGTTGGTTTTTTCTTTAATTTTGCTGGGCTTTTATATTGTAGAGGAGTATCCTTTTTGAGCAGATTAGCATTAGCCATTATTTCTTGGAGAGGAATGCTCTATGGTAAAAAAGAGTAGTTTCCAAAAGGACTATAAAAAAAGTAGAAGTTACAACAATAGTGGATTTGGTACTATTTTGAAAGCACTTACACCCTATTTAATTGTAATAATAATGGGATTACTCTCTTTTGTTTTTATTTTTCCTGAAATTCTTAAGTGGTTTCCTTCTGACAGTTTAGGTTCAATTGGAACTTCGGTTGAAAGAATAACTAGTTCTGTTGTTGAAATATTTATGCTTGTTTTATCAAATAGAATTTTTCAGATTTTCAGTATCGTATTAGTTACAGTAACTGTAATTATATTGCTTCTTCCTTTTCGACCAGTTGAAGGTGCTGAATTCTATACACAAAAAAAGATGTTGATACCCTTTTACCGAAAAATAGGTGTGGTTATTGCTCATTCTCCAATATTATCTTCCTCTAATACCTATATGTATTCAACACATGCGGATAGAATTCATCAAGCCTTTGTAAATTGCCTTAAACTAAAAATTAAGAAATTATCATTTATAATATACAAAAATCGGGATGTCGTCAGTATACTCTTTCCTGTTCTATCGAAAGGATTTTCTAAAAAACGAATTGAAGAACAACTAAGAAGAACTATCGTTTTTATTTCTAGTTCAATTGAAACACACTATAATGGTAAGACTAAGTTTTTATCATCCAAACAGACGAAAAATCTCTTATGTTCTTTGAATGAGTTGAAAGAAAGAGCTAATATTGATCTTTCTTCTAATTCTTTGGGGCAATTTAACTTGGCAGATCAATTGTACAATATAATGATTAAGAATAATACAGGTGATGTTTGTTTCCTAGTTAGAACAGAGGAAAAAGGTAAGAAGGAAAATCAAAATGCTATTGATTTGATTGCGCTTTCTGCGAATAAAGATACAGAATCATTCTTGTTAAATGCTTCGGGTTTGAAGAAGAAGACAAAGAGATTTTCAAGAAGGAATTCTTTGATAGAGAGATTACTAGCATCCTCAGTTCGCAGTAAAAGCTTGTGGGATATTGATGACACTACAACCTTAATCCATATACCTTACAATTATAGAGGGGGATCTATATCCTTAGTTACGCATAGAGCTGAAGAAACTCCTTCAAATCTATTGGAAAGTCAAGATGCCATTATTATTGGGAAATCTGTTGAGGAAGACGATGAAAATAAAGACATTGTATTAGACATCAAAGATCTTTTGCTCAATATAGAAATTTACGGTATGATTGGGAGAGGAAAAACACAACTTGTTTCTTCTCTTCTTAGTCAATTGTTAGATAAACGTATTAGCGCCATTGTTTTTGATATTAAAGGAGAATATGCCCGTGCTTTTGCGGAAGATTCTAGAGTAGAGATTTTTACAATAGGAAGACCAAGACCTTTGTGTATTAATATCTTCGAAACCTTAGATGAAGATGATGTACGCAATACCCTCTTAATTATTGAAGAAATGATGATGGCTTCAAATCAAGAATTTACTCCTGCAATGAAAAACCTCTTTGAAAACGCATTATTTCTGACACATAAATCGCATAAGAGAAATCTAGAAACCTTCGTTGAAAATTTGTTTAAAGTTTCAAGACAGGTGCAATCTCAAACCAACATTTCCTATATACAACAAACAATAGATGCTGTATTAAATAGGTTAAATTTCATATTCAATCCAATAAATTTTGAAATTCTAGGATCTTCTCAAACTACTCTTGACTTCTCTTCTCTTGAGGGTGGTAAAAGCATAATTTTGGATTTAAGTCAGTTTCAGAGAAGGGCTGCTCGACCTTCAGATATCTTTTTGATATGCAATCTTATCCTAAAAATGCTTTACAGATACGCAGCTGCAAAAGAAATGACTAGCAAATTACGCTATGTTACTATTCTAGAAGAAGCAATTAATATAATTCCAAACTTCTATCATTCTGAAAGTTCTGCTTCTCTCATTACTGCAGAAAATAACTTTCTACTTGGAAGGACTTTAGGTATTGGGCATGTAACTGTATCACAACTGTGGGATAGTGTAAGCACAATCGTACATGGTAACTCTGCAACAAAAGTCGCATTCCGCTCCAGTGAAAAAGCTGAGCTGATTGGTAAAACAATGAATTTATCTGAAGAGAATATTTCTAAAATGCAGCGTTTACCTACTCAACACTGTTATGTTTTCTTTGATGGCGCAGAATCAGCGATTCAAATGAAAACACTTGACGTAGTTGGTAACTTAATGAGTTATTCGGAATATAGAACGAAATTACTGAAGAGATATGGAAGAAGTGTTTTTCCATTATTATACAATAATTTCATTGATATGAGGACTTCTCTTTATCAAAGGAGTGGTCAGCGTAGTACTAGTAAACCTAGCAGAGGTAAGACTTCGAAACATTCAATTGATAACCCGAATAAACTGGATAATTTTATGTTTGAGAATAAACAATCTGATACATCAAAAAATCAAGTTGTGGATCCTTTGGAAAAAGAAGCTTTAGATTTTGTTGCTTCTGCTGATGTTATTCCAGAAAATTTGATCTGTGAGAGATTATGTCCTGATAAGAATAATAACAGGGAATGTTTGAAATATAATATGGGGGCAAAGATAGTAAAAACCTCTATATTAAGGCAAAAATCACTGAAAGAGACTGTCTCTTTGCTAAATGAAGAGGATAGCCTTTTTTCGTTAATACTTGAAATAGCAAAAAAAAGGAATCTTGAGTTCAATGATTTCTTAGTATTCTGTACAGTAAAGAGTATTATACTTGATTTTGCTTCTGACAATCTAATATCCATTCCTAGAGCATATGAATTACTGAAAAAATTCTCACCAAGACCTCAAACAACAATAGTTTAAGTTCTTTATCTTCAATTCTAAAAATTCACAATAAACTCTCGATTAATAAAATTTAAAAGATAGTATTAGTTGTTTCATTCTAAGTTCTGACCACGCTGACCGTTGGTCATCATGTCAACGGAAGTGGTAGAGGATGATATTATGGTAGATAAAGAGCTCAAAGAAGCAATTAAAGAAATGAAAAAGCAATCTCCATCTCGTAAATTCATAGAATCTGTAGATTTAGCTATAAACCTTCGCGATATCAATTTACAAGATCCCGCTAAGCGATTTCAACTCGATGTTCAGTTACCAAATCCATTAAAAAAAGAAATTAAGATTTGCGTACTAGCAGAAGGTTCCCAACTGGTTGAAGCTCAATCGGCTGGAGCTGCTAGAGTTATTGATAAAGAGGAATTAGAAAATATTAGTAGGGACCCTAAGTTGGCTAAGAAAATAGCTCAACAATATGATTTTTTCATTGCTAGTGCACCATTGATGCCTTTAATTGGAAGAAATCTTGGTAAGTATCTTGGACCTAGAGGTAAGATGCCCAAACCAGTTCCTCCTGCGGCACCAATTGAACCACTTCTACAAGACTATTCAGCAACTGTGCAGATTAGGTTGCGACAATCCCCTGTGATTCAAGCACGTGTTGGTACTATAGAAATGACAAATGAAGCGCTTTTAGAAAATGCACTCTATGTGGTAAGAAATATTGAGTCTAGATTGGAAAAGGGTGAAAACAATATCCGGTCTATTTTCATTAAGACTACCATGGGACCTCCAGTAAAAGTAAAGTAGGTGACAAAATGACAACAATAGGAATTTCTGAAAAGAAAAGAGAAATAATTGAAAACTTAAAACAACAATTGCTAGCCTACCCTATCATTGGTTTAGTCAAGATTGACAACATCGGTGCTCGGATTGTTCAACAGATGCGTAAAGAATTAAGAACTGAAGCTACAATCATCATGGCAAAAAATAGTTTGATGAGAATTGCAGTATCTGAAGTTAAAAAGGATATTAAGGGCATTGAAAAGTTATTGGACTACATCGTAGGTTCATGTGCTTTTCTACTAACTAAAACTAATCCTTATAGATTAGCTTCATTTATGGATAAAAACAAAGTACCTGCTCCAGCTAAAGCTGGACAAATAGCACCCAATGATGTTATTATAAGACCTATGAACACTGGAATACCTCCTGGTCCTGTTATCGCAGAGCTTCAATCTTTAGGATTGAAAACAAAAATCGAAGGGGGTCAAATTCGAATAATAGAAGAAGAAGTTGTGACAAAAGAAGGAGAGCGTGTTAATAGAACAGTTGCTCTTCTCCTTCGAAGATTAAACATAGATCCCTTCGAAGCAGGTTTAAGTTTTGTAGTAGCGTTTGAAAATGGAACTATTCTTCCAGGCGATGCCTTGATTATAGATTTTGATTATTATGAACAAAATCTAAGGTGGGCTTATAATTCAGCTTTGAATTTAGCTGTAAATGCAGGAATTGTTACAAAGCAAAGTATAGCTATGATTATTGCAAATGCAAATCAATTTGCTATTAACCTCTCTGTTAATAGTGCTTTTATTACTGAAAAGACACTCCCTATGATACTTTCATCAGCTATACAAGGTTCAATGAATGTAGCAGCACAGATCGCTAGTAAGAAGCCTGAAGCTTTATCGTCAGCTGTTCAAGATAAGCTAAAAGCAGTACCTAAACAGCCTTCTAAAGTAGAAACAAAAGTCGATAAAGTGGAAGAAAAAGAAGAAGAGCAAGAAGAACCCGAGGAAGATTTAGGGTTAGGATCTTTATTTGGATAGGTGAAAAAAAATGGAATATGTATATGCAGCCTTAATACTACATGAATTAGGCGGAAAAATAACACAAGCAAAAGTAAAAGGAATCCTTGAAGCCGCTGGAGCAACAGTAGATGAATCTCGTATAAAAGCTCTAGTTGCTGCTTTGAAAGAAGTTGACATAGAACAAGCTTTGAAATCAGCTGTTATGGCAGCAGCACCAGCTGCAGCACCAGCAGCAGCAGCAGCACCAGCAGCAGCAGAGGAAGTTAAAGAAGAAAAAGAAGAAGAACCTGAAGATGATACCGATTTAGGCCTTAGTGCTCTATTTGGTTAACATTCTCATCTCTTTCTTATTTTTTTAATATCTTTTATTAATTAATTTGATTTTTTTATTTTTTAAAACAAGAATTTTTATTTTTATGAAAATAGTGCGGTATGAATTTGTTCCTTTTCGGGTAATCCCTCAATTTTCGTTTTTCCTACTAATATTGTAGGGATAGATGAAACTTTAGCTGTATCTTTTCTATTGATTTTTATGCTTCTATAATCAAATAATCCATCATATTCATCCAGCACTGTCTTTAATATCCCCTCTGCGATATTACAATAAGGACAGTCTTCAGCTGTATACAGTATAATTTCTTTCATTCCATACATTTTCTTTGCTTTAATATTAAAAAATCAACAAAAATTTTGGGACTAGCTAGGATAATATGTACAGATTACACTTAAGAAAATTAGTAAAAATAATTGCTATAATTAAATGGAATCACATGAACAGGGACAACTATTGCATTCAGGACATACATCCTTGTATTTGTTTTGAAAAGCCTTATCTAAATTGATACTGAAAAGATTGGCTATACTCAGTGTCCAAGCTATGATATCAGCTAATTCCTCCTCGATCTTTTCGTTTTTATTTACTAAAATTGCTTCTGCTAATTCTCCTACTTCTTCAACTAGTTTTAGCATAGTTTTAGTTTTCCCTCTTTCCTGATCTTTTTCGATATATAATTTTTCCATTAATTCTTGGTACTTTTGAATGATTCTCACGCCCACTTTTTTACTGGAGTCTTCCCTATTTATGCTGGGGTGACATAGAATATGTTGCCAACAATAACTGCTATTATTAAAACAACACAAAAAATAATTACATACCATGGTCCAATCTTTACTCCAGGTAAATCCTCATCATAATATCTCATCAATCCCGCACCTGTAGCGGGCATTGGACTGGTGTCTCGCTTTGTTTTTTTCTGAGATCTACTCATAATTACCAAGTGCAATTAAGACCAATGATTTATATTGTTTTTTATTTGTTACTTGTTTGATTTTGAATATAAGGATAACATGGGTAAAAGAAGAATAATGGCGACCCCGGCGCGATTCGAACGCGCGACCCCCAACTTTCTTCAGTAAGAAGATTTAGAAGGCTGGTGCTCTATCCAACTGAGCTACGGGGTCAATTGATATTTATTGTCATTCGAATAACTCATATCTTAAATTTTTTGTTGGTTGGTTTTATTTTATGATATCAAGTAGAAATATATATATTATGAAATTAAAATCTAAAATTGCGTAGTTATGGTTACTCCAAAGCAACTTCGAAAACTATTTGCTGCTGGCTATCAACTTACTCCTGAAGCTTATTCTTTGATAGAATCTATAGATGATACTGAATCACTAATAGAGAAAATTCTTTTATCCAAATTTGATGAAGCTATACTTTCAGCAGAGGATATCAATAGAATAATAGGGAAAGAAGCGAAAAAAGAATCTAAGACTGCTGTTAAAAAAGAGAAAATTATCGTCGAAAAGAAATCTAAAACAAAAGATCCTCCCGAAATCACACTATCAAAAGAAGAAACAAAAAAAGAAAAAACAGTTGATTCCCGAATAAGAAGAGAGAAAATAGCAGCTGATCTTCAGATAATTAGCACCCCCAAACCTTCAAAATCCTCAGCTTCTGCAGAGAGTTTCCGTAAATATTTCGAAAGTAGATTTGAGTTAATTAGTAGGATGTTTACTCGTAGACGAGACATTCAGAATATCATTAAGACATCATCTGTTAAATCTAGTAGTGGTAAGGATCCTCAATCTCTAATTGCTATTGTGACAAGTAAACAAGTAACCAAAACAGGGCATGTAATTCTAGATTTAGAGGATGAAGAAGGCATTATAAAAGGACTTATTCCACAATCCAATATAGATTTAGTTCATAAAGGTGAATTTATACTTGAAGATTCCATTCTTTGTTTTTCTGGTAACCATTACAAAGATTTGTTTACTATAAAGGACATCCAATGGCCTGATATACCTTATAGCCATAAACCAAATCGAGCATCTGAAGAAGCTCTTGCTTTATTTCTTTCGGATATACATATAGGATCTAAGAATTTTGCGGAAAAATTATTTCAGAATGCGATTAATTTTATGAATGGGACTCTTGGAACAGAGAAATATAATCAACTAGGAATGAAAATCAAATATCTATTTGTTGCTGGAGATGTTGTAGATGGTGTAGGTATTTATCCTGGTCAAGTTGAAGATCTTGATTTGGAGAACATCCATCTTCAGTATCAACGTTCTGCTGAATACTTCTCTGAGATCAGAGATGACATTGAAATCATAATTATTCCTGGCAATCATGATGGAGCTAGGGCTGCGGAACCTCAAACACCGATACAGAAGGATTTTGCTCCAGAACTATACAATTTGGATAATGTCCATCTTCTTGGGAGTCCTGCTTATTTGAAAGCTCATAATGTAGAAGTTCTTATGACACACGGTAATTCTATAATGGACATTAATTCAGCTATTCCTGCAATCCCTCATGAAACTTCCATGCCCGCTATGGTTGAAATGTTAAAAAATCGTCATTTGGTTCCTATATATGGAAAAAGAACTCCAATAGCACCGGATCCAGTAGATCAGTTAGTCATTTCAAGAATTCCAGATATACTCCAAACTGGACACACTCATATTGCTGGAGATGAAACTTATAAGGGAGTAACACTGATTAATTCTGGCACTTTTCAATTTCAAACTTCATACCAAAAAAGCATGAATATTAATCCTACAACAGGTTTAACCTATGTTATTAATTTAGAAAATTTACAGCGAACAATGGTAGATTTCACTAAAATTAACTAGTTTCATCTTTCTCTTCTATTTACTCAAGAGGCATTTCATCTTCTTCAATTTGAACATATGATAAAATATCTGCTATTTTTGGTGCATGATTAGACAGAACTGCGATTGCATTTTTGAACTCTTCAATGTCACTAGTCCCTCCAACTAAATGAAAATCCCCAATTGATTTTAAAATTAGAAATCCGTTCTTTCCTCTTACCATCACATCATTGATTGGAGAAAAATTCAGTCTTTCTAGTGCTAATCTAGCAGCTGCTACGAGTGCAGCACCTATTGCTGATAGTTCTGTTGAATTTGCTTTTTTATCTCCTGCATAGAATGCTATCCTGTCTCCTGTTGCTGTTAATACGGCAAGAGCTTCCAATTTAGCTTCTTGAGTAATATCCTTCAATTCTTTTGCTAGTGCATATGCAATTTTTCTCTCAAGTCTCATTGTTCTCTAATTCAATTTATGCAAGAAATAAGTTAATTAATCTTACTATAATGTTCGCTAGTTTCGAAAGAATACTATTCATTACTCAAATTATTCCGATAAAATAGAGCTTCAATCCCCCAAAATCGAATGACTATTCTTAAGTAATGTTTTTAAACACTTTTCTATAATCAACTTCAACTAAAAGCTTAGCCAGTTTCATAATTGTGAAGAAAAGGTGAATTATCTTGTCAAGTGGGTCAGGTATAACAAATATGTTAAGCAAGTTTTGGAGAAAAATAGTGGATCATTTTGAAGATTATGAGATTAAAAGAGAAACAGTTCTTAACAGACTTAGTCTGCTTTTCATTCTTATAATAGGAGTTGTTGTTAGATTATTTGCGGTTATGAAAGGTTTCGATCCGCTCATTAAAGCATTTGACCCCTATGTTCAATTGGTTAGCGCTGAATATATCAGTCAAAACGGTTTTGTTCCTTTCATTCATTGGTTCAAATCAAATTCTTGGTATCCTTATGGATTTCAAACTGGAAGAGAACTTTACTGGGGAGTACCACTAAGTGCTGTTATCATCCATGGAATACTTACTCTATTCTCAATTAATGTTACAATTCAACAAGTTGCATTTTTCAGTCCAGTTATCTATGGTTTAATAACAATTATTGCTTCATACTATCTTGGAAAAGAAGCTGTAAGTGCAAGAACAGGATTATTCACGGCACTATTCATGTCTATATCACCTGCATTTGTTTCTAGAAGTACAGCTGGATTTTTTGATAATGAATCAGTTGGTATTCTTTTTACGGTTCTAACGTTATATTTCTTCATTCGAGCAATAAAACGAGGTGGAACTTTAGCATCATTTCTCTCTGGAGTAAGTTTGGGTCTTTTAATAGGAAGCTGGGGAGCTTATCGTTACATTCTAGATTTGCTACCTTTAGTTGTCTTCTTCTTAGTAATAACTAGAAAGCTTAACTATAAACTGATAAAAGCCTATACTATAACGATCATAACTGCATTAAGTATAGGTTTTCTTATACCGAGAGTAATGCGAAATCAATTCTTCAATATCGAAGTCATGATACCAGTTTTGATGATTGTCTTTCTAGTACTTGTAGGAATGGTGCAAAATCTGTCTAGAGGGTTAAGTGAAAGAACGTTTAAACAAGTACTAATTGTAGGGGCAATAAGTGCTCTTGTTCTATTAGTTATTCTTGTAACGATTTTTCTATCTCTAGGAATTTTCTCAAATATTGCAGAGAAATTCTGGGCTGTTATTCTCCCTGGTGGTCGAGTGAATATTCCAATTATTTCCTCAGTAAGTGAACACCAACCTATGACTTGGGCAGAATTGTTCAGCAATATACATATAATGACATTCTTTATTCCTTTGGGTCTTTACTATTGTTTAAAGAAACCAACTGATGTTAACATTATCATTATTGTTCTAGGTATTACAACAATATATTTCTCAGGTTCCATGGTTCGTCTTGTTTTACTTCTCGCACCTGCAGCTGCATTGTTGAGTGGTATTGCTATTGATAAACTTCTATACACTTATTCTTTAAGTGCTCATGGAAAAATAGCGTTAACAAAGAGAAAAATGCGAATAACTAAATCTATTGGCAGAGATGAAGCAATAATTGCTTATATTGTAATATTTGGATTATTAGTAACATTTGCTTTTCATAGTGTAAAACAAGCAGAACGATATGCTCTATCAGAAATGGCACCAGTTTATATTGATCCACCCGGAATTCCTGCTTCTGATTGGCAAGAAGCCTTACAATGGTTGCGTGAAAATGGACAAGGTGATGGAGTTGTTCAAAATAGTCCTTCTGTTGTTTTAAGTTGGTGGGATTATGGTTACTGGATTACGAACTATGGGAATGCAACGTCATTAGTAGATAATGCTACTACGAACAAAACACATATTGGAATGGTAGGTACCATGTTAATGTGGAACTTCTCAGAGTCTGTTAAACTTATGTACAGATATAACGTAAAGTATGTTCTAGTTAACACTCAAGCAGGAATCCCTGGCCTTGGTTCTGATTTAGGTAAGGCTATTTGGTGTATTAGAATCGCTGAAGCTACAGTTCCACGCTATCAAATAACTGAATCTGCCTATTATGGTTTAGAACCAGAAGAAAACAGATACTACCAATATTATGATAAGTTCTATGATTCTGTATTATATAGGCTTTCAGCATATGACCCAATAACTGGTTTCGCATGGAGTGAACAAATTCCTGGTACTCCTACAAGTCAAAACCCTGGAATACTGAGTTTAGCTAGAAACTATCCTGTTGCTACTTTAACCGGTGGAGAAGGAGATGATACAGTTTACTTCAAAGAAGTTTTTAGAAGCTATGGATTAGCACAATCAATTGAAGAAGCTAGAAAATATCCTCTCGTGCGAATTTATGAAGTTGTATATCCAGAAAACATTGCTCAGCTTTCAGCTGAACTCGACTATCTCTATACACTTGATGATATCTAAAATAGATATCTCTTTTCTTTCATTTTTATTCTTTTAATATACCACTAATCAAAGCTATATTTTAGGTTCTGATAAATGTTGATTTTAACTCAAACATAAATTAATCAGAACCAATATTATAAAAACAACCAAACCAAAACGCTTTTAAAAATCTAGCTAGGGGAAATATTAAAGTAGAATCAGTATATTAGTTAGTACTGTAAAAATAAAAAAGGTGTAAAAAATGAGTTCAAAAGGGAAGCCTCATTTAAATCTAGTAATCATTGGTCATGTTGACCATGGTAAGTCTACAATGACAGGTCATTTACTCTATCTTTGTGGTAGTATCTCTGAAAGAGAAATCCAGAAGTATGAGAAAGAAGCTGAACTAATCGGAAGAGGCAGCTTTAAATTTGCTTGGGTATTGGACAAATTGAAGGAAGAGCGAGAAAGAGGAGTAACAATAGATCTTGCATTTTACAATTTCGAAACCAAGAAATATTATTACACAATTATTGATGCTCCAGGACATCGTGACTTCGTCAAGAATATGATTACAGGAACTTCTCAAGCTGATGCAGCCATCTTAGTAATAAGTGCTGGTACAGGAGAATTTGAAGCAGGAATAAGCGCTACTGGACAAACAAGAGAACATGCTCTTTTAGCAAAAACACTAGGTGTTGATCAACTACTAGTAGCGGTTAATAAAATGGATCTTGCCGATTATAAACAAGAACGTTTCCAAGAAATCAAAGATGAAATGGAAAGAAATCTTAAATTATTCGGTTTTGATATGAAAAAAGTCACATTCGTGCCTGTTAGCGGTATGTTAGGTGACAATTTAAGTGAAAAACCAGATAAGATGGATTGGTATGATGGCCCCGTTCTTCTCGATGCACTTGATACTTTAGAAGTCCCTCCCAAACCCATAGATAAACCTTTGAGACTACCCGTTCAAGACGTTTATACCATTACAGGTATAGGAACTGTTCCCGTAGGACGTGTTGAAACTGGTGTTTTGAAGCCCAAAGATGAAGTAATATTTCAGCCCACAGGAAAGAAAGCAGCTGTAATGTCAATTGAAATGCATCATGAAGATATTCTGGAAGCTATACCCGGTGACAACATCGGTTTCAGTTGTAAAGGATTATCCAAAAAAGATGTACGAAGAGGTGACGTTGTAGGTCATGCTGCTAAACCCCCAACTGTTGTAAAAGAATTTCTTGCTACAGTTCAAGTTATTCGTCATCCATCTGCAATTGCCGTTGGTTATACACCAGTAATTCACTGTGGAACAGCGCAAGTTGCAACTCGTTTTGCTGAATTAAAGTCAAAGACTACAAAAGGAGAAAAAACTGCCAAACCAGATTTCCTAAAAAACGGTGATACAGCAGAAGCTGTTTTGATACCAACTCGTGATATGGTTGTAGAATCATACACAGAAATACCTTCATTGGGTCGTTTTGCTGTAAGAGACATGGGTCAAACCGTTGCCGTTGGAATAGTTAAGAAAGTTACTCCAAAATAATCTATCTTCTTTTTTTCTTTATTTTTTATTTCGATTATTCTTCTGTTATAATTATCAATTATTAGATAATGATTTTTTGAGATAGAAATTAAAAGCATCTACAATATTGTTACATTCCTCAATGATTTGATAATCTTGGAAAGGTGCTAAATTCTCTTCAACCTTCAAACTTGAGCTAAGTGATGCAATTCTTGATCTTCTGATGTTTCCCCTTCCATCAATTGAGACAATCAACGTATGGTCGTTAGCGTGCATTAAAACAAAATTGAACAATTGGCTATCTTTTAGTTCCTCAATTTGCTTTTTCTCAATTTTACATTCAACTTTTCTTCCACATTTTTCACAGTTGAATGTTTTCATGATGTATTTGTTCTCATCTTCCATCTTATCACCACATCAGTTTCCCAATATTCAAATCCTTGAATATTTAGACATTAACTCATCAGTGAGATTTTTCTTGTTTATTATCTGATTAACCATATATTCAAAAGGTTCAGAAACATTGTTTGAAAATAAACCACTTACAAGAAAATGTTTCTTGATTTCATATGTTTTCATAAAATCATGAACATCTTCAATTGTTACTTCTACATTGTTTAGATCTAATTTATTTCCTACTAAAATTTCTGGCACTTCTGGATAGAAGTGATTGCTGAGGTAATTTCTTGTCAAATTTATGAATTCATTTAAATCTAGCAAGGTTTCAATATCTGTAACATCATATACATATATTACGCCCTTTACTCCTCTTAAGAAGACATCAATCATGAATCTAAACTGTTTCTGACCAGCAAAATCCCATATCTGCAATGTTACTGTCCTACCGCCATGTATAATCCTTTTTACAGTTATATCTACGCCTTTAGTCATGGATATCTGTTCTGGGTCCATTAGTTCTCCAGAATATCTTTTAGAAATAGTAGTTTTACCAACTGATCCCAATCCTAACACTGCAATTTTTAGAATACTATCTTGTCCTGGATTATATGGGCGTATGGAGCTCATCATGAATCATATCCAAATAAACGCTTTAAAACACCACATTTTTTTTCTCTCCAACTACCATACCGTGTACAGAAACAGAAGAGTAAATGGGCTTCTGATTGATTAATGAAAACTCTCCTCCTGAATACAATGTGATAAAAGGTACCTCTTCACCTATAGCTTCTTTTATACTCTCATTTTCCTTCTGAATTTTATCTCCAGCAATTAAGAGTCTGTTACTACAATTAATAAAGATTCCAAAACGAAGGTTTTCTAGATGTTCTGTCATGCTATTAGCACACTCAAATGCTGATTTTTGAATTCCTGTTCCTGATTGAGTGAAGAAATCTGCTTTAGATGTGCTATTGTTGAAAATTCTTTCAGGAATGGTGGTAACAACCCCATCTAGTATTGGATGACAAACCGATACAAATGGCATATGTTCTTCGGCATACTCAATCGCTGATAGATACAGAAGCGAAGCATAGGAGAATTTTTTGAATGCTTCCTCATACAAATCCTCTGAAATTCCAATAATATCATGAAAAGCTTTGTTTGCTGGTTTCTTATTTATACTTTGCACATATCCACTTTTCAAAACATCTGTAATTCCAAAATCTTTACTCCTTTTTGACTTGTCAAATGCCCAACTATGTCCAAACTGAAGCTTTTCGGAGGAAAACGTAGTACCAACCAATGCATTACTATAGATTTTGTCTCCACAAAACTGGAAACAAGATTCCATATCTAAATCAATTGTAGCTCCACCTAGTAAACTTTTTACTCCCTTCTGAGCGAGTTCATTTAGAATAGTATCAGCAAATAAAGTAGGCCCAAAACCATTTTTTCCCATGTTTTTGTTTATAATATCTCCAATAAAATTGAACATTTTCTTGAATTTACGAGCAAAGACTGTATCCAGAATTTTTAATTGTTCAAAAGCATTTTGCTGATAAAACGGTCCTGGTGTTAGGAAAAAACCCATTTCCGATTTCTTCTCATTGAACTCGAAAAGATTTTCATATTTTTTCGCTCCTTTCTGTGGATTGGTTCTAACATTTGAATATGAGAAAGGTGTTTTAATATCTAATTCATTTGACTTAATTGCGATAACTGAACATCCTTGGGTTGTAGGTAGATCATCAGATGTAGCTACCCCTGGAAATGTACCACCCATAACATTATTTGTTCCACTTTCTTCGCATATCTTGGAAATAGCTTGCTGATATCCTTTTCTCTCTTTATAATTTGTTGTATATGCTGCAACCAGATAATCTGGAGTACCATTAATATCTCCGATGACATCTTTAATTATGGTTTTTGTAGCTTGATGAATTGACCTATGGCTAACAGTTCTTGTTGCTACTTGCATAATGAAACCTCACAAAAACGATGAAATTATTTGGGATTTTCGTTTTGATTCTATTGACAAAAGACTGAGATTAATATTCTCTGTAGCTACAGCTGTCAGAATTGTGACTTTGTTTACAACAAAAAACATCACACAAAAATCATTTAATTCATATGTTACCTTATTTAGGTTATTTGTTTTCATTTCAAGAGAAACTTTTTCCACATTTGCTTTGCACCATTGAATTGTCCTTAACAATCCTTGAGAATATTTATCACCAAAATAGGATTCTACAACATTCCCATCTATTCTGAATAGAATTGCTGCTTCTACGTCTTCTAAGTCTATCAAATCCATAAGCTCAGAAGATATTCCCTTGCTAAAACTCATTTTTTAACCTCTTGAAGTACTTGTGGATCTGTTAGTACATTCACTAGTTCTATACTGTTTTTATCCTCTCTTTTCGCTCTTTCTCCTAGAAGGTTCTTAGCTATTTGTGCTATAATTCTCTTCTTTGGATCTTTATCCTTAGACATTTCTTTAACTCTCTTCATTAATTCAAGATATCTTGCATCTGTAGCTAGAGGTTCTTCGCTTACCTCCGGGATAGAACTTGTATCAATTACTATACCTTGTCCAACAACAAAATTCAATGGGTATATACCTTCATGATGTGCAGTTCTTCTTGATTTCACTATTTTACAAGTTCTGTTATATTTTCCACCTAATCCTAGATTTTGAATATGAATTACACTATCTGATAGATAAATTGGCACTCTGGTTTCTACAGCACCAATATCTGTTTGACCAAAAGCATTAGGTTCTTCGATGGTCTGTAAAACAGTTCCTAGGGAACTTAAATGGTGATAGATTTTTGTTAACACTTTTCTTTGTTCTTTTTCAGATGGAAATTCCCAAAGAATGGGTGTTAATGGATCAAGTATAATTCTTGTATGTTTAACGTTTTTATGTTTTAATTTTTGAGCTAGAGCAGGCAAAATATTAGTCATAAATTCTACTATTTTTTCACTCTCTACTAGATGAATTAAGTCGTTGTAATTACTAGAGATTTCTTTTATCTTAATTCCAAGCGCATCAGCTTCCGCTAGTAGTTTTGATGGTGTTTCCTCAAATGAGAGGTAAAGTATGTGATCGCCTTCTAAAAGTCCCTGATAAACATACGCTAGTGCAACTGTAGTTTTACCTGTTCCACTACTTCCTACAACTGAGTTTATTGAATTCTTTATCATACCACCATGTAGGAGTTTATCAATCCCTTCTATTCCAGAAGATACTCTGTCAATATTAGTCATATGCATCTATATTTTTACATAAGCAAGCTAAATAAACTCCACAATTTCTACTACAACGTTCGTTCTTATCTGGTGCTCTATTTATTTATTATTAACAAAAACGTGAAGAGTAATCTTTTAAAAATAACCTAGAATACTTCTTTTCGAGTATAATGAGTACGTTTCTCGATAAAATATCTAGACTCTTTATGTCAAAAGAAAAGAAGTTCATTTTGTTACTTACTGAAGAGTTGGAAATTAAAAACTATGTAAACATTAGAAAAATTCCTTCTAAACTTAATATACAAGGAAGATATGATTTAGTTAATAACTACATTTCTGAAGGAAAGCTTCAGGGTGTATTATTACCTGAACGATTGCTATTTCTATCTATTGAGAAGGAAAAATTATCTCAGATAAAGGACAATTTGAAAACAAATGGTAGGTTAGAGATCTCTATTCTAAAAGATCTATGGAAAGTAAAAACTGATATCATTATTGGTCTTTTAAATCATTTTGAAAGAGGAATCAATGGAAAGGAAGCCTTCTACACACTGACATATATTCATAATACTTTATTCTCCAGTTTATCAAATGCTGAGGAGTACAATATAAGTACAACTAGTGAAAACTTAGGAATTGAACAGGAAATTCTTCTTCCTATTGTTCAGCAAATGATTGATGAAGATGAACTCAAAGGAGTAATTCAAGATAACAATATTTACTTGGGTTTTGAGATATTCGAATCTTTACTTTCTGACTATCTAGATGAAAGAATTGGCGAAGTATCCGAACTTAGCTTAAATGAAATCTCAACTAGTTTAAGTGTTTTAGAATCTGATGTTGAAAAATATTTAATGCACTTAGTTGAGAAAAACCCTGGTTTGTTTGTTATTTATCCACTTGAAAAACGAATCCAATTCAAGGGTTAAATAATTAATATATAGATAACTACAAGATGTTTTAACACTCTGTCTCACTTCTAATGGATTAGATGAAAGAAAGTTATAAATGAGAGGCACTGCTTTGAGCTTCTTTTACATAATAAATTCCAATTAATAGTTATCATTTTCTTATTCTTTGTCGAAATATTTAAAATGGTTTGATTTATGTCGAACGATAGATAAGAATGGCAAGAAAATTACCTTGGATACTACCGGGTATTCGAAGACCCAATTTCTCATTACATCAAATATCAATTAGGATTCCAACAAGAATTCCAAGAAGTGTTCTTTATGTGATATTATATGGTATTATCTTCTACATATTTAGTGGTGGAGCATATGATATTGTAAATAGTGATGATCTAGTTAGTATAGGTCAATCAGGCGGTAGTCCTCTTTTCCTTGCACCAAATACTCATGCTCAATATCTTATCGAAGGTTTAGTTGCAGGTTTTGTTTTTTCGTTTGCTGCTTTAAGTTTGTACCTCTTTGATCATGCAACCAAATATGCATTTGATGTTAGTACAGCTCAAAAGGTTGAATTTATAGCTGCAGCTTTAGTTATCGTTTGGTATGTAGCAATTCTTTTGTTGTTTCAAGCAAAAGGAGGGTAGAGTATTCAACTCTCTCTTCAATTTCTTATTTCAATACCATTAGAAGAAATTGTGTAATAAACTTCTTCGTCTTCAAGAGTAGCTTTTAACAGTTTTCTATTAATATGTTGTAAGATAATACTTCTATCAGAGTAATGTTTCATTACAGAATTTGCAACTGGTTTGAAACCTTTCTTATTTTCATTTTTAAAAGCACTAACTTGATTTATCATCAATATTGGTATTTTTTCGTTTTTACTTATCATCTTCAAATATGCTAATTGCATCGAAAGGGGTCTATATGTAGAAACCTCTTCTTTTTCACTAGTAAATCGAAAATGATCTGTCATACCATTAATAGCGATAAAACTGAAATTTCCATTTACTATGAATTTGTGTGTTTTCATAATAGTATTAAATTGTTGGTTTCTATCTGCTATATTCATAATTATGATATTTCTCAAATCTATTTTTTTTCCTCTAATGATGTCCTGTAGCCGTTGAGCGCTAAAATTCATTTCACAATCTAGCACTAATCCTTTCTTTCCCTCTCTTATTCCTTTACAAGAATGGTAAATCAAAGTGGTTTTTCCTGAATTTGGGGGTCCTGCAATATGCGTTATTCCAATTGGGATTTTAGAATTTTTTATTAGATCAACAAGCATATTCTCATCACTACTTCTTAGGAATGTTGTCTTGATATTCTCCCATTAATAATATATTAAGGCTTTGAATTTCTCTTATTTCTTCTCACTTTGAAGTATAAATTTTATATCAGTAGGCAGAAATCATCTGATTTGAAGCGAGAAATACTTAGTTTAACAGAATGTAAAATAGTGTAAACAATAAAATTAGGGAAAAGCTCTTTGCAATTTTGGATATGTTTCTGTTCCAATTCTTGCTTATTATTGTTTTACATAATTTTCCTGAGGTAATCATTATTCCAACCCATATTCCTAGTTTAGCAATATAAATAAGAATAACATTCAGAATGTTCAATAAGCTCTGAATTATATCTCCATCAACAATTAATGACAATGTTCTTCATTCTTTAATAAGAACAAAACAATAAATACTCCACAATAAAGAGGGTAGTTATTAAATCCCAGCCGTTTATAAGACAAATTAATACTATCTTTGTCCTATCTCATATTTCTTTGGCATCTTTCGTTTATGAGAGCTTTTTCTAATCATTAATTGTATTTTTTGTAGCTGTTCTCTAGTAATTTGTATTTCTTCTATCAAGATATCTGATTCTATGCCTTGTTCTAGTCCTAATAATAGTCTATCAAGTTTATAATAGGAAATTCCTATTTCTTCTTCATCGGTTTGATTTGACCACAATCCTGCAGTTGGTGATTTTTCTATTATTTTCTTATTCACACCAAGCTTTTCCGCAACCTTATACAGCTCTGTTTTATAGATTTCAGCGATAGGCCACAAGTCTGCAGCAAGATCCCCATATTTGGTTCCATAGCCAATTTCTATCTCTGATTTGTTTGAAGGACCTAAAACTAATCTATTCTCGATATTAGCGATTGCATAAAGAATAACAGTGCGATTTCGAGCTTTTAGATTTCCTTTAGCTAGTTTATTATCTTTCAATTCTGGTAGTAATTTAATAATTGATTCAATAACATGAGAAATATCAATGATTTCAAGTTCAATTTCAAGTTCTATTGCAATTAACTTGGCATCTTCTGTATGTATAGGATCCAATTCATTTTCTGGAATGTGAATTAAAGATACATTCTCATTCCCCACTGCTAGCACAGATAAATGTGCGACAACTGCCGAATCAATACCTCCACTTAAACCTATGACAACTCCCTTAGATCCTGAATTTTTGACTTCTTCTCTTATTAAACTTACAACACCTTCAATTATTTCTTCTACGTTATGTATAAATTCTGTCATAATTGGAACCATGAAGAAATATGGGTATAAACTTAAGAATTTTTTTGAATATTCAAGTTTTTTTCATTGTTTGAAACGTCATTTAGAAAATTTGGAGCCTCGAAGGGGGATTGAACCCCTGACCTCTGCCTTACCAAGGAAGCGCTCTACCTGCTGAGCTATCGAGGCGAAGTAAGACAATCCCATAACTGAAATTTTTAAACGTTGTGTTTATTGTTGAAGACTTCTCTTTTCTTATCCAAAATCCACATAAGGCGAAAAGTCTAAATATACTTTATTTTTTATTCCTAACAAATTGATTTAATTGGGATAATATGAAAAAACGATTACTGGCTATCATAATAATTAGTATAATTACTCTTACAAACAACACATTACTATATAACGTAGTAAGTAATTCTACTACTGATTACGTCATAATGTTTGATGAATCACATGGACAATATTTTAACAGGACATTAATGACAACCGCCATTGACTCCATAAATGAACTTTCTAGCTATACTGATGATGATATTAGTGTAGAAATATTATACCAGACAGAATCAGATTTCAACTCAACAAATCTGCAAGGAGTAGATTTATTGATTTTTACTAATCCGGGCTTTGAAGAGGAAGACAACCTTTCTCCTGCAGAGATTGAAGCATTGTTGGACTATGTAGAATTAGGAGGTTCTTTATTTCTACTCTGCAATCCGTTGACTCACGATGATAATATTACAGGTCATCCAACATCGATTAACGACCTTCTAGCAGGTAGAGAGGATCGATTAACAAGTGCAAGGGTAAGAGCAACAGCTAATGTTTCAAACGCCGATGTAATTTTGGATGATTTCCAGGGAATTTATGGAAATGACAGTTTTGTTTCTCTAGATTTAACAGATATCAATGCAAATTATACAATTTACAAACAAGAAGAATTGGTTAATTCCACTACAATATATTCATCGCCTTTAATTTTAGGTAATGAAGAACCGATAGTTTCTGTAGGAAGGACACCCATTACTTCATACACAGTAAACGATGAATATAATATGTTCAGAGATCTAGTTCATGGTTTTCTAACATGGCTTATAGCTAAAGTGTATAGCGATTCTCGAATGATATTATCGGGGTCAACTATTATGTTTAGTGATTTGGAAATAGCTGATGGTACAAAATGGGTTGAACAATCAGATAACTTGGTTTTATGGAAAAACATTGTTCTTTGGTTATTGAGGTATACTCCACACCTTGAACGTGCTCCCCCTAGAATATGGCTTTTCAGAAACTATGCATTGATTGTTGTAGTGTTCTCAATAGTAGTTTTCAGTTCTGCATTTTTAATGTATCAAATTAAGAAGAAAAGGAAATCAACTGTTAAGCTTAAATGATCTCTCTTCTTCTTCTTCTACTCTAATTTCTTGACTTCTTTTCTGGGAGTTTGTTATATTGATTTAGGAAATTTAATTTTCATTATGCAAAAAGTGGTGTATAAATATTGAATTTCAAATATCTTATTAATGAGTTACAGTAAGCTGAGCAATACTCACGACAATATATCTAAATTACTACAAGCTCTACTTACTGGTGGTATTGAAGCTAGTGATTTTAGATTAGAAATAAGCCTATTCTCTCAAACAATGGTAAAAAATCTCTTTAGGGACAGTTTACCAAGGTTTTCATCTAATCTTCGAGACAAATTTACAAACATCTTTGC
This sequence comes from Candidatus Heimdallarchaeota archaeon, assembly GCA_016839875.1. The sequence continues at coordinate 40,019 of JAEOTK010000291.1, read as the reverse complement.
AAAATACTTCTTTAATGACAGAATAATTAAATTAAACGATTTATGGAGATTTGTTAGTTACAAGGATTTTTGGGTTGAGACAAGAAAATTACATGATATTGTATATTCAAGAAATATGAATTTTAGTGAAATTAAGAAGTATTTCGAAAGAAACTTGCTTTCTAGAACTGTGCGAACGAATCTTAGTTTTTTGGAACAAAAGATAGTTAGTAAGCTTTGTAATGATCCTTTTATTCTATATAAAACAATAGCAAGCGATTTGAGTATATCTGAGAAAAAAGTTAGTACCATCATATCAAATCTTCGTTCTAGAGGTATTTACCTTGGAAGTTTAGTGAATTATCCATCATTAAATTCCTTTGAATTCTTTACTTTTGACAGTGATATTATTAAAAATAATGAGATACAGTTTGCAGATGAGCTTCTTCTATTTCCTAAATTGAAATTGATTCATGGAGTTTATGCAGGACGAATTTCTAATAACTCGTTTTTTCAGGTTCAGGAAAAAAGAATTATCAGCAATCCTTCGATTTTCTGTAAAGGAATTACAATTCAGGATTGGAGGGAACATGCTTCTTCAAAACATTATACAAAAACAAAATTACAGAATTTAAATGATTCTGCGGAGGTATTTTTTGATTCTAATAAAGATTATATAATTCATCTAATGAGAAACTGTGAAATTGATTATAAAAGACCTGAAATTCAAAATATTGCACAGACACATGATGTCTCAGCTAGAACTTTGTTTAGAATAAAATCAAAACTTAAAGAAAAAGGAATTCTACAACCAAGATTAGTTATAGAAAATAGTGATCTACTTAATATTGTGATAATATCTCCTCATGAACTTATAGAACTATACAACAAAGTACCTTTTATTCGATCCTTTAAAGTGAAGAACAATGATTATGATTCTAATTGGATTTCCTTTTTATCGATTTTTGCAACAGATTTCAAATTCTTATATTCAAAAATCAATAATAACGCAGAAATCTATCAAGTTATAAATAAAAAGAATCTCAAATCCTTAGATAGTCAAAATCTATCGATAATGCCTTTCAAGCATAAAGTTTATACAAAGTAAAAAGGATGTTTGTGTATGTCAAATAATCAACGCACATTGAAGGAAATTGTTGAAATAATATCTGTTGAAGCAGGTTTGGGAAAGGAGGAAATCCATCAGCTCATCAATAGTAAAATGGATGAATTAGGAGATTTTGTAACAGAACTAGGGGCGGCTCATATTGTTGCTAGAGAAATGGGCGTTGATCTTTCTTCTGAGCCTTCAACTCCTGTACAAACCCTAATGAATATCGATCAACTTGCAGCTGCTGATATCACTAATGTTAACGTCTTAGGTAGGATTCTAAGAATATATGATCCGCTTAAATTTAAGAAAAAGGATGGAAATGAAGGATTGCTTCTCTCTGCTTTTGTCGAAGATAAAACTAGTAAAATAAGAGTGGTTTTTTGGGATCAAAAAGCATCGGAGCTATTACAAAGTAATTGCAAGAACGGAGATCCAATTAGGATTTTTAATGGTTATACTCGTAGTGGAAGAGATGGTTCTATTGAACTCCATCTAGGATTACGCAGTCAATTACAAATTCGACCATCGGGAATTAAAGATGAGGATCTTCCTGAACTGAAACAAACGTTCACGAAAATTATTGATGTTACAGCTAATGAAATAGATGTTTCTGTAATTGGAAAAGTTACCCAAATTGATGATATTCTAGAATTTGAACGATCTAGTGGTACAAAGGGACAAAAACGTGGATTGATTATAGGAGACGAAACAGGAGAAATCTATGTCAATTTCTGGAATGAAAAGGTGGACAAACTAGAAAATGTAAATTTAGGAAATATTATTGAGTTAAATGGACTATCTGCAAAAGTTGGCATTAAAGGTTTTATAGAACTACATTCAAATCGATTTACTAGTACTTCATTAAACACTCAAGTCGAAGATATTGTTGTAAAAAAAGGATTTATTGGAATTACTAAAGAAATTGAGGGACAACTTACAAAAATTGATCAAATTAGTGATGCAATCAAATTAGTATCTACAAAGGGCTTAATATTAAATGTAAATTCTTTGCATGAGTTTTCACGTGAAAATGATACTACAGGAAGAGTAAGGGATTTACTAATCTCTGATAATACCGGAATAATGCGTATTGTTTTGTGGGACGACAAAACTCAAGATATTAGCGAAAAAGATGTTGATAAAATTTTATCCATTTTAAATGGTTATATTCGAATTAACAAATATTCTGGATTAGAAATACATTGTGGTAATCAAACGCAAATTATTGCAGAAGAAGTTGATTCTGAGGTCCTTAAGCAATTTCAGATAGAATTTCAAGAACTCGCTGGAATAACAAACGAGCAAACAGAGGTTCATGTAAGTGGAATTATTACTGAATTATCCCCCATTCAAGAAATTGTAACAAAGGATAATGAAAATGTGAGATTACAGAACTTGAAAATTGAAGATAGTACATCTGAAATTCAAATCACAAGCTGGAGAGATAACATAAATAAACTAACTAACTTGAAAGTAGGAGATGGAATAGAACTATATAATGCACAAGTAAAAGAAGATTCTGGATATGGAATAAAACTTCAAATCTCACGGAATACTATAGTAAAAAAATCTGCAAATAGTAACAGCTCCCCTCAGGGTTTTGTTTCTAGTCTTGATGTTTCTAAAATGGAAGTTCAATTTCCTTCAATTCAAGATATTGAAGATATTAAGGAGGGTGTAGATGTCTTGATTCAAGCGACAGTTGTGAAGCTAATAGAAAAGCAGTTTGTATATCCCTTATGCCCAGAATGTAATAAGAAGGTGAAAAAGGAAAATGATGATTTTCTATGTGCTGAGCATGGTGTAGTTGAATCACATGTAAATCGTATTCTATTTACCTTTGTTGCAAATGATGGCACTGGTGAAATAAATGTCTTGTGTGCTGGAAAACTAGCCGAGAATGTAATGGGAATATCTGCAGATATAGCAGCTAAAATGGTTGAAGAACACGATTCTGTGAAAGCACCTTATTCTTATCTAAAAACTAGAGATTTCGTTAATTCTGAATTCCTCATTGGTGGTAAAGTATCCAAAAACGAATTTTTGAATAGTTTGGAAATAGTAGCAAAGACAATGGAACGCGTAAGATATAACGAAGCAACAAAAGGATTGATAAAGCAGATTTATTCGGAATAATAAACCATTTTTTCTTATTTCCTATTATTTATTCAATTTTGTTTTAATTAACTATTAGCTTCTATTCGAAAAGCTTATTAATAAAAATACAGCAGCTTCAACAGATTGAAATGGATTTCACCATCATTACAACATTAACTATCATTGGAATAATAGTAGCTGTGATCTTTGCTCTCTTCTATCACGCATTTAGTATAGGTCAAGAAGAAGAACTAGATTGATCTAAATTTCCAATATCATACCCTTCTTCTTATTATAAATTCTCACTATTGTTGTAATAGCTCCTGCCAATACTCCTGAACTTGAAACAAGAGGTATTACTATTGTTGTGATTGCATTATTATTAGAAATCTTAGTACCAACTAAATCAAGAATCAAGAAGCTACCTCTATTGATATTTATCCCTGAGAGTTTTACATAGAGATTATTTATCTCTAGTTCATAATTGGCAGTTACTTCAATAGACTGACTGGAAAACAGTTTCCATTGATATTTTGAAGTTGAAAAACTTCCATTTAAGTAATAGATTAATGAGATGTTAAAGTAGTCCTTTACTTCTGCTTCAACAACAAAGTGTACGTTTATTTCTCCATTCAATTCCTCGATAGATGTAGATAATACTGGTCCTTCTGTTTCTATTATCAGCTTGTGGTTGTTTTCTGTTTCATCTACTTGAATTTCCCAGTAAATAACATTTGAGTCCCAACTCACAGGTATCCTTAAAGTTTCAGTCTCTATGTATGCATCAATAATTGGAAACATTTCTTCATTTGTGAAGACAAACCATCTATTATGTTCTGACGGATAGTGAACAGTGTAGCTGAACGTCATGTTTTCGGAGATAATTGCTTCAACATTGCTTCTAGAAATCTCCACTTGGAGGTTATCGAGAAGGATTTCAAAGGATTTGGAAGCTAAGATTGTCGAGATTTTCATGACATTGCAGGTAATATTTATTTTCTGATGGTGTTGCGGAAGTGTAAGTTCATGTTGATATTCACCATTGATATTTGTTATACCAGTGATGATTTCATCATCATTTATATCGATCCTAAGTGGAGCAAAACCCACTGGGATATTATTGGACGTTATATTGAACGACAATTGATATGTCGCAATCCCATCTAGTTCTAACCATTCAAATTCTATCTCAATGTCGCTCTCATAAATAAACAGATTTACTGATTTTTGTACTGTTGCATGAGAATTTGAATATGCAAATATATCAAGAGAGTAATTACTTTCTGATAGATAAAATGAGGAGATATAGAAGTAATATGTTCCATTTTGTAATATAGAGGGAATTTGGTCATTATCCAAAATTGCGTATATAGTAGGATTTTCAATAAATGGTCCTTGAACTAAGCTTGTGTAGTTCACTTCTATTTGAACTAACGAATATCTTGGTAGGATTATTTCTTCAATTACTATGATTTCTGCAGGATATCTAGTCAATACAAAGGATGAGTTTGCAAATCCTATCTTGTCCCCTTCAGATATTATGAAAGTTACATCAACAGTACCTTCAGGAATCCAAGAAGGAAATTGATAGATTAGGTTGTTATCTACTAAATTTGTTGTAAAGCTGCCATTATCTTCAGAAAACCAGAAAATCCCCACTGATAAATTGGTGTGTAGTGTATCTAACTCAAATGATGCATTTATTGTTTCAAATACAATCAAAGAAGAATAACTTACATCAGTTATAAGGTTAGGAATTTCAAAACTGCAAGATATTCCAGTTTCTCCACCCGTTTTTGATAGAATCAATGTAGTATATCCGTTTCCATCACTTTGGTTTGCGATTATATCATATCCACTAATCTGCCCAACCTGAATCCAAAACTCAGGATATGTTATATTCAAAGAATTAATTGAAGATAAAATTGTAGAAGCAATTATATCACATTTTACGACATCGGAAGAAAACAAAGTTACATTCTTTACAAAAAGAATTTCAGAGGATCCCATTATACTTATGTTATAATTTCCAAGTATTTGATAACTTGAATTATGATTCCATACTAAGCTATATTCATAGGTTGAAACTTCTTCTGTTATCTCCTGATATATCTCAAAATCACCTGTTCCTAATCCTATAGAATTAACTAGAACGTCATTTATAGTAAGATTAACGTTATTTGGATCTAACGATGTTCTTATTTTGAAATTATCAATTAAAATGGAACATTCTGAGATTTCAGGTGATATTACGTAAAATCCTACTGATTTCAATGTTGTGGGAATATAGGGATCATCTATTGAGAATAAATCAAATATGGAAAGTGAATAGTTGTTCCATTGATCGTCCCAACTGCTATTTTTTAGTAAACGATAAACTACAAAGGGTACTGTTGTATTATCTCCTATTAATGGAGGTTCTAAATTGGTATAATGCCAATGTATAACCATAATTCTACAAGTATCAAAAACAAAATCAAAAATTAATGATGAGTTTATGATATATTGTAAGCTAGAATTAGATTCTAAAAGATAACTGTAACTTATTTCTGTATCATTCTGATACAAGGGAATATCTTCTTGATAAAGGGCGTATTTCATTGATTCTGTGTTGTTTGAATATAATTTCCATGCATACTCCCCTTCTAGACTTCTCCCGTCATTGATACGATTCAACTCCAATCCAGCTTGGATAGCATTTTCCGAGTAAAATAGTTGTGTCGATTCAGCTCCAGGGTTTTCAATATATTGAACTCCTAACTCTGTTAAGTTCCCCTCAATTTGATACTGACCTTTACCCGGTAAAGAAATATTTGAATTGCCATCATCTAGTTTTCCTTCAATTATTTCACTTTTGTACTCTCCAATAATATTGACATTTGGATTGAAATTATCAAACGATTCGATTAGAGACATGTTGTCCTCTTCTCCTGCCAATGTTCTTCTTGAATCTGTATCAAAACTTGCCAGTTCTGTAGCTGTCGTTTTCGAATTATCTGTTATTTCAGTTGATTCAGTGAAATCTATTCCATTGTCTTTGCTAAAAATAGAATTGCTCTTCCCCTCGTCTACAAGAATGTTAGTTGTTATTATAGATAATACAATCACAAGTACAAGTAACCTTTTGGTTTTCATCTTGTTGTTATATCTAAATTATATATTAAAAACAGCACAAATTTTCTGACAGAAAAACTCTGAATCTTTTGCTTTCAGCCCCCTATTAAACTGATGCTATTCGTAGAGAATACTTTCAGTCATCTGCCTCTTCTTTCTTTTTGTATAAAGAAAGATTGGTTTTTAATATAATGAACTAAATGAAATTGAAGCTGAAGCTTTATTTGAATCTTAAAAATTTTCAATAGTTACGCATAAGAGAATCTATCTGAGTAAGATGGAAAACCATTCGTGTGATGAATGTAGTTGTAGAATAATCAAAGAAAATGGCATGTATGTATGTCAAAAATGTGGTCTTGTTCACGAACCCGTGCTTGAATCATCTTCATTTCAATTAGGTTCTGTTTCTCGAGGTGAATCACGAAAAGGCCAACAGTATACTTCAATAAACAACAATTTGACTGTAGTAAGTTCTCTAGGTTCCTCTATAGGTGCAGTTGAAGAATATCTGTTTAGAGACGCTAACGGGTCATTATTAGCTGAAAATCTACAATACAAATTTAGAAAATTCAAGAATTATTATCATATTCCGGGTGCTATTAAAGGAAAAGAAACAGACTATAGAACATTAAAAATAATGAACGAGGTTTTTTCACGCCTTCAGGTTCCAAACAAGATTCGAGATCGAACTCTCTTTCTATATCACAAATATAAGAAAGAACATAGTAAAAAAATAACCAATCATGTATTGCTCTCGGCTATGGCTTTGCTTATTGGGGTTCGTGAATCTAGACATAATTGTCCTATTACACTCAAAGAAATTGTAGAAACATATAGAGGACTCGGACATAGGGTTTTGGGTAAAAATCTACTAAGTTTAATGCAGGATCTTAATATTAAGTCAACTTTGACAAATGTGAGGAGAAGCGAGGAATACATATTTAGAATTTGCTCTCTTATTACTCACTGTCCTACAATCAAAGAAAGAATTGAGAAAAAATACTCTATAGATGTATATGTTTATGAGAAAATTCTTCAGTTGTTATGTTTACGAATACTTGAAAGTATTCCTTATCCTGATCGTGGGGGAAGACGACCTTATCCTCTTTCTGCTGCTTCTGCATATGTGGCAGATAAACTACTTTCTAGAAAACTAGGTAGTTCTTCTGCATTAACTCAGAAGTTAGTAGCACAATCAACCAATGTAGCTGAATTCACAATTAGAGATCATGCAGAATTTATGTTCTCATATGATTTTGATAGTATTATCAGTGAAGTAAGCGAACGATTGTCTTCTAGCTTCTCTTGAGTTATATTTTTTCTATTTTTCTTTTTTCTATAGGATTTAGTTCTTAACTGAATATAACGAAATTAGAAAAGAAGATTCTTATCGTTATTACTATTATAATATGAATAACAAGAACAAATACTATTCTAGCAGTAATCTTATTTTCATTACTCATTTTCAGAAGAAAATAGTTATTTAAGAGATTAATGAAAAGAAAGGAAATTGAAAGATTAGACAATATAGAGAAGGAACTCATGAATTCTCCTGTGTTTATAAAAGAATAAAGGTTAGAAAATAAAGGTGAAAATCCTCCCATTATAGCTATTGTAATCATTGTTACAAATCGAATTATTCTCAGTCTTCTTTGATGTATCTTCAAGGTATTTTCTTTTTCTTTTAGTGTTTCTTCTCTCATTTTCATGAGTTTGGATGTAGTCTTGACTCGATTCAGCATTTCAGAAGATTCTGCAAAGTTTAGTGATGTAAATAAATTAATGATGGAAGGATCATCAAATTCTAGAGAAGATAATACATCTATCAACTCTTCTCCTAACTGTAACCTTACTAGAAGGTCCGAGGGTATGTTTTCAATTTGAAATAGGGCTCGTTCAAGATTCTCACCATTCTCTATTTGGAAAGCAATCTCATCCAAGAATACATGATCATGACATTCTAGTTTAACCATTTAACTCCCTCATACTTTTATTTTGAACAAATCTCAGAGTGAATATTCCGAACAAAGCGTATAATAGGGGAAACACAAAAATCGTTGGTGATCCTGGTGGGACTATGAGGGCTAGAACCATACTTAGAACTAAAGGTAGCAAACAAGAAACCGCTACAAATATAACTATGTTGTCTTCTATTAATTTAATTTCCTTCTTGACTCTTAATAGGAAGTCAGGATCAGATTCTATGAATTTCTCTTCATTCTTTATGTTTTGAAATGCGGTTTGATATTTCTTATTAAGAAAAATTTTCTTCCCTTCTTGAATAATCTGATCTTCATCTTCACCCATATTGAAATTGTAGATCATTCCTGTGAAATAATCATTATAATATCTATTTGGGATACCATTTGTAACTAAGAAATCCAATGCATGTGGGAAAGATTGTGTAGAAATCATATTAATCGAGAGAGCGTTTAAGATGAGAAAAGCAGATTCATCAAACTCCTGATGTCTTTTTAGTATAGATGCTCGAACATAATCTCCAAAGACAAATAGAAATGCAATTGCTGCAACAAAACCGATAGTAATTGCAATTATGATACTTATTTTTGTGAGGAAGTAGAATATGAGAGATGCTGCTAGAAATAGAATTACTGACGCAATACTGATTCGTCTTATTTTAATTAAGTCTCTATCAGTTATAAAAAAGTTAGAATGTTTTCTAATGCCCCCAAGAACCAGCTTATACAGAAATTCTTGTAGAATATTAGATTCTTGATTATTCTCTTTATTTATTTCCACATTACCACCTTACACTTTCTTTATCTTCTTTTCATCTTCCAGTTCCTGTGAAAACGTAATATTCCTCTCTCTTATTTCCTTGATTTTATTGCGTAAAACAGATTTAGAATTGATGTTTTCTATGATTCCATTATCTCTGAATTCACTGCTATATATTTTGATAAGAAAATCATTATCATTAAAATTAACATCTGAACTTTTATTCACTTCATATATTTCAGAAATTTCACGAATAAACGTATTTTCCGATAATACTCTTTTCATAATAATTATTATGTCAAGTGACATGAAATCTGTTTCAGAGATATTATGAAGATTTTTCCATCTTCTAAAGATTTTTTCCACAGAGTCAGCATGTGCTGTTTGAATGCCTCTTAGTCCAGCATTTAGAGCTTCGAACATCGCTTGCGTATGTTCCCTAGATTGAATTTCTCCTAAATATATCCAATCTGGAGATCTGTGAAGTAGTTTCAAAATTTCAGTAGTTTTAGTATGTAGTGATTTATTTGATTCAAATGAATCTACTTGAATGGATAATTGTTTATATCCTAATGATGATTGACTAATCGATTCAATAGCATCTTCCACAGCAACTTTTCTCCAGTATTTTGGCGTGTATAAATCCACTGCATTAGCAAGAGTGGTTTTTCCTGAACTTGGTTCTCCTATAATTGTAATGTTTTTTCTCTCCTTAATAGCTTCAACCAAATAAGCTGCAATTTGAGTTGGAAAACTTCTCAATCTTACTAAATCTAACAATGTTAATGGATTTCGTTTTAACTTCCTTATATTAAATGTAGGTCCATTTGGGGATATGGGAGGAAAATCCATCGATATTCTCATATGAAATGCTTTTGTTTGAAATTCGATTTTTAATGAAGGTTTTTTCGTAGAAATTGATATCGGGTGTTCTAGTTTGATTCTTGTTATCAGACTTTTAATTTCTTCTTCTTCTAGTATAAAATTGGTATTGCACCTTCCAAATTCCTGATGATCAATGTATAATGGTGCGTGCATTTGATCCATATATACTTCATCAACCATATCATCAAGAAAGAAGAAAATTATATTGTCAAGCTTAATCAATTTGTGAATGAATAATTCAGCGAAAACCTCTGGATCTATAGGTAGGTTTTCAATTTCCAGTATTTTCCATAAACATATTGATTTTAAAGTATCTACAAGTTCATCAAACCCCAGTATTCCTTTTCCTAATCGATCCTTATTCTTATGGACTAAAGATGTCAATTCAGTGAATAACAGTGGGTCTTGATTGAAATCAAACAATGGTTTAGCGGTGTAAAAGATGGAATCGTTTTTTTTGTAAATAGTAATTGAATATCCTTTAACTCTATATTCAGAAATAATTTGATTCTTCTCTATCAATCTCTCCTGAATTGTACTAAGATCATTCATCTACAATCATCTTTTCACCAATAGTTCTAGTGTAAACTATATCAACACCACTTTTTTTACTTCAATCTTTGTCTTCTATGGTTCCCTATTCAATTTCTGGAAAGAGTAAGCTATATTGTTGATCTGTTCGAATTAAGAATGTTGTAATAACTTTAAATAGAAAAAACTTTTACTTGATGTTGTGAGCAAATGACAGACAAATATGGCATAATGTGGACTGAAAAATATCGACCCAAAACACTTGATAAACTAAAGGGACACAAAGACATTGTAGTTCGTTTGAAAGGTTTTGTTGAAAGAAAGAATCTCCCACATCTTCTTTTCGCAGGACCACCAGGAACAGGAAAAACTACTGCTCTATTAGCTTTAGCTAATGATCTATATGGTACAACAAATGTCTCTCGCAATTTGTTAGAACTCAATGCTTCTGATGATAGAGGAATAGATGCAATTCGAACAAAGGTTAAGGAATTTGCTCGTACTGCATCATATGGAGATATTCCATTCAAAATTATATGTTTAGATGAAGCAGATAGTCTAACCTCAGCGGCACAACATGCTCTAAGAAGGACGATGGAAAGATACGTTAAAACAAGTCGTTTTGCGCTTATATGTAATTACTCCAGCAAGATAATTGAACCAATACAGTCTCGTTGTGCAATTTTTAGATTTAAGCCACTAGATCAAAAAAGTATGAATGAGTATATTACATACATCTGTGATGATGAGAAATTAGTATATGACAAAGAAGGAATTGATACTGTTCTATATATTGCAGAAGGAGATTTAAGAAAAGCAATAAATATACTTCAGTCAACTGCAGCATCAGGAAAATCAATAGAAAAGATAACCGTTTTACAAACTGTAGGTCATGCAGATCCTGAAAGAATTCGTGAAATGCTCAAAGCAGCACTAGAGGGTGATTTTCAAAAATCTCGAGATGTTCTACAACACCTTATTCTTGAATACGGATTATCTGGAACCGATGTTACACATCAGATTTACAGGGAAATTCCAACTTTGTCTTTGCCTGATTTGCAGAAATTGGAAATAACTGAATTCCTCGCAGAAGTTGACTTCAGGATTTCTGAGGGTGCATCTGGTAATATTCAATTAAGCGCTTTTTTAGCAAAATTAGTGAAAGAAGGGTCAAAAAAAGAATCTTAGCAACAAGTTTCAAAGAAATCATGGATTGCAGAATTTAATAGTGATTCTTTCCTTAGATTAGCTAAACGGCTCTTGATTTTCTTTTTTATTAGTAAAATAGAATTGTCACAATTATGCCAAGTTATATCCTCATAATGGTGTTCTACTAATATCAAACTTTTTGGAGATGCAGGCATTATATTTAAACCATCTATTTTGTCTTGAGCAATCAGTAATTCTTCAGTTCTTTTCAGTTCTTTAGATATTTCTTTGTAATTCAAGATATATGCCACTATTCTTCTTACTTGCTCCCATAAGAATGAAGGTGCTATAAATTCGAATATTAAAGCATCCATCTCCTTCTTTACATTAATTTCGTAGATACTTCTATTTGTATCTCTGTGATCAACTTTACAAAAGAGTCGAAAATCGTGTTCTCCAACAAAACGAGAACACAACCCTTTGATTTCATTCAAGGTAAGATCTGTTATTTCTTCAACATAAGGACTCGGTAGCACGTACCAATATTTCTTCCATTTGCTATATTTTGGTGAGAAATTCTCTGTCGTTTCTCCATAAGACCAGCAGATTATCGATTTATCTTTAGGGCATTCAGCATTAATCTGATTGATTATAATTTCTTTATTAGAATCAAAAGCAAAAACATTACCAATTGCACTCACATTTCTATCTGTTCTACTTGCACTTTTGAACTGGTTCTTTTTTGCTGTTTCTATGTGACCTGTTTCGACCAGTGCACTGATAATTTCTCCTTCAACAGTTGAAAGGTTTGGCTGTCTTTGATAGCCATAGTAGTTTTTTCCATCGTAATAGGTTCTAACTAAGTATCGCATCTTTTCCAGAGTGAAATTAACTATGTTCTAAATAAAAAGCATTCTGTAGCAGTAAGAAAAAAATTAAAAAGTGAGGTCCTTTTCTCTAATATGTTGCCTCGATGGTGTAGCTCGGCCAATCATTGCGGACTCTCACTCCGCAGACCCGGGTTCAAATCCCGGTCGAGGCACCATTATTTCTTCTTTTTATCTATTGCGTTCCGTTATCGTTCCAAATTTTGAATACCTGTTTGAGAGATTGAGATAAAATATTATTCTCCTCAAATTGATATATTAGAATTCTTCCAAATCGTTTTTCTTTGATAAGACCAACTTCTGTCAAAAAACGTAAATGCTCTTTTACAGCAGAATGATTTAAATTAATGGTTCTTGAAATAGCTGAAACATTCAATTCACCTAATTCTGCTAACAGCTTCAGAATTCTGACTCTTCCTCTAGACGATAGTACATCCTCAATTTCGGTCTTACTTTTATTAATAATACGTGTTGTGTCCGTCATTCCCTAATCCCATTCTTTATGTTTTCTTCATTATCTTCCTTTAACTATTAACCAAATAGATGTCAATTTCCTTTAACACTAAGTGTGTTCTATTGCTTTCTTCTGGTTTTCTATTGTTCTTTCCAGAAATACTTCTATAGATTCTAAAGATATGTCTGGTATGCTAATCAATGTTGTTTTCCCTCGCATTCCTTCCCCTGAAATCTTAGTGCTAATTATATCTTGTTTAGTCAATTCCTTAAGATAAGTCCATACCTGCGTATGCTTTCTGGCATCTTCTTTATGCTCTTCACAAACAAGTTTATAGGAACTAATAGCATCATTTGTCGAGATATAAGCATTCTTTGTATGTTTTAGTTTTCTTATTATTCCAAGCAGTATCAATTGCTGATGCAAGGATAAGGTAAGAATAATTTCTCTTCGAATTTCTGGATGAATAAGGGCTTTAGCTTTTCTTACATGATCTGGATAGACTATTGGTGAACTTTCATCATCTGCACATTGACCAGCACCCCATAAGAGTTCAATCGAATATCTAGCATCTCCAGATCTGCTTGCAATGTCTGCAATCAACTCTATAGAGTCTGATGTTATTACTCCATCATAAAATGCTAATTCTGCTCGAGATCTGATGATGTCCCTTAGATCTGTTTCAGAATACTTATCCAAAGATATATGGCTCGATTGGAAACTACTTTGTGTACTCGCATCAAGTTGATGAATAAAATTCAAATTTCTTGCAATGAAAATGTGAGAAATCCACTGTTTAGTAGTCATTTCACTTATTCTTAGAAGTGTGTAAAGAAAATCAGTCCCAGTTCTGGATATTAGATAATCTATCTCATCTAGAACTAATAGTACTTTAGGTGAATAGAAATCTAGTAGACGAATTAGGAGCGATTGTAGTTCTTCAAAAGAATATCCTCTGGGTGGTATAGCTTTGTTTAATTTACGTGCAATCGTGCTGACAATTAGATAAGGACTTTTGTAAATTCGGCAATTGATGTAGATAAAAATGAAGTTTTTCTGTTTATCTATATTTTCTAGTAATTGGCCAAATCGCTTTGCTAGTGTTGTCTTTCCTGAGCCAGTAGGGCCTGAAATTGTAACTTTTCTTAAAGGTTCATCTTGAGTATCAAAAATATTCTTGAAATATTTTGCAAGTGTTCGCAGTTCTTCTTCTCTATGTGGAAGATAGGGAGGAATAAATGTAACCGACATACAGCTTATGTCCTTAAATACAGATGGTTTCTTAATTAGAGAATTGAAAAATTCTTCATCAGGTGTATTCATCATTGTAGTCTAAAACTAAACACGAGAATTTCATATTTATACTTACTACAGAGACAGCTCTGAAAGTGATTTTCTACTTTTTTTTTATTAGCACTTAAATCATAGTATTATTGGCCTTAAACGACACTTTACACCAATATGTTTTCCCATGAATAATTGTAAGTATTCGAAGAATTGTTTTGTGTATTAATTCAAACGAGGTGAGAGCATGTGTCGATAAAGTTAAAAATCCAAAAGTTCGGTTCAATACAAGCAAAGCGGAGATTGCCGAGTGGTCAAAGGCGCTAGAATGAGGATCTAGTCCTTAGTGGTCCGGGAGTTCGAATCTCCCTCTCCGCACCACAATTAACTATCTTGTTTTTTCAACTCTTTTCCTAGAAATATACTATACTACTATACCCTTATCCTCCCCATTCTTGTTGGGTTTAAATATTCATGTGAACAACAATATTGAGTAAAATGTACATCCTATCCATATTCAAAAATCTAAAGAGAAATAGAAGAGGTGGCCCCATACTAGAAGAGATATTACTTATTGGCGTTGCAGTTATCATCTTCGTAATAATTATGGGGGTAATATTTGGACTAATAGATTGGGCTCAGTTTAACATACAAGATTTATTTGGATAGTTGGGCTTCAAATATCTGAATTAAAGAGCTCATACAAATTTTCAAGACATAACATATTCAATTAGCACTTAGGATTTCTTTCTGGTCTATTTTAAAAGACTTGAATATGGAAAACCTTTTTTATTATCATCATTCGGTGCGTAATAGTATTAATCCTTTACTAGGTGCCACTATGGAAATAGAACTCATTGAATTGTTTCCCAATTCCATCAGGTTAATCTTGTCAGATATCACATTGGCATTTGTTAACGCAATTCGTCGTATAGCATTAGCTGATGTTCCATCTCTTGTTATTGAAGACGTTTATGTTCTAAGGAATACCTCACCTCTATTTGATGAGTTTATTGCTCATAGATTAGGACTAATACCTCTAAAATATGATGCAGATTCTCTAGATTTGAATTTTAGAGATCAATGTGACTGTGGAGGTATTGGGTGCAATCTATGTACAGTGACCTTAACACTTTCTAAAGAGACTGATAATCAAACATCAGCTGTAGCATATAGTGGTGATTTAGTATCATCTCAAGATGGGGTTAAACCTATCAGTGATAAAATACCCATAGTTAAACTAGGACCAAACCAAAACTTGGAACTTGAATGTATGGCTCAATTAGGAATTGGGAAAGAGCATGCAAAGTGGCAACCAGTATCAGCAATTGGATATCAAGAGTTTCCATTATTAAAAATAAGCAAAGATAAGTGTACTAATTGTTTCGCATGCGTAACTGCATGTTATAGAGGTGTCTACCAAAAAGTAGGTGATGAAGTACAAGTTGCAAATCCTCTAAATTGTACATTGTGTAACTATTGTTTAGATTTTTGTGAACCTAATGCCATATCAATTCAAAAGGATTCAAATAAGATCATCGTCTCTTTTGAAACAAATGGAGGGTTAACTCCACCCGATGTATTAACAAAAGCTGGAGATATACTTCTCGCAAAAATCGACGACTTCAAAAAGACTATTGAAACTCAAATATTAGAAGATGAAAAGAAAGTATAAGGTGTGCTAAAATTGCCAAGAAAAACAGGTACAACTGACCCAAACTTAGCTGAACTCATAAATCAATTGAAGAAGAAATCTTCTGAAAGCAAAGCTGCTCTATGGAAAACTATAGCTGAAAGGTTAGAAAAATCTAGAAGACAAAGAGCAGCTACAAATCTAAGTAAGATTAATAGACACACAAAAGCGAATGACGTTGTAGTTGTTCCTGGTTCAGTCTTAAGCTCCGGGGAGTTGAAACATTCTGTAACAATTGCTGCTTTGAAATTCTCTGAAACTGCCAAAGAAAAGATAAAAGCTTCCAAGTCCAAACATCTAACTATAAATGAATTGATGAGTTCGGGGCATGAACCAAAGAAAATCAAGATTATAATATAAAAGAGGAAGAAAAATGCCAAAAGAAAGTAATATGGAACCCCAAATCTCTGTCTCAAAAATTAATATCGATGCTGAAAATGCAATTTTAGGTCGTTTATGCACTGAAGTCGCTAAATATTTACTACAAGGACACGCTGTAAATATTCTAAATTGCGAAAAAGCTGTTATTTCTGGGAAAAAACATTCAGTTTTAAGAGAATATAGAGAAATGCAACAGATACACACTCATACCAATCCACGAAGAGGTCCATTCCATCCAAAGAGACCTGACAGATTAGTAAGAAGAACCGTTAGAGGAATGCTTCCTTGGAAAAAAAGTAGAGGAAAAGAAGCTTATCATAGATTATTAACCTATATTGGAGTACCAAAAGAGTTTGCAAAAGCAAAGATAATTAAGCCGAAATTTGCTGATGCAGATAAATTAACCTGCAAAAAAATAACTATAGGCGACCTCTGTAAAGAATTTGGATGGGAAGAATAGGGTGAAAGAAATGGCAAAGGTTATTGTATCATCTGGAAAAAGAAAAACAGCGATTGCTCGTGCAACGATCAAAGAAGGTAAGGGTAGAATTAGGATCAACGGAGTACCTCTAGAAATCATCCCTAATGAATTGAGTAGAGAAAAAATAAGTGAAGTCTTTATTCTTGCTGGTGAAGATTTCAGAAATTCTGTTGATATCAAAATCAGGGTTAGAGGAGGAGGATTCATGGGTCAAGCTGAAGCAGTACGTACTGCTATTGCTAGAGGTTTAATAGAATATTTTGAAGATTTAAGTCTTAAAGAGAAATTTGTGCTTTATGATAAAACCATTGTTTCAGGAGATCCAAGAAGAACTGAATCCAAGCATTTTGGAGGAAAAAGTGCAAGATCAAGATTTCAAAAGTCCTATCGATAACTTTTTCTCTTTATTTGTTTTAACTATTTTTAGACATGAAAACTGAATTTGACTGCTCTTTAGGAGAAGGTGGAGGTTCGGTTGTTCGAATATCCACTGCTATTGCTGCAGCAACCGATATGTCACTTCGATTAAAAAACATAAGAGAAAAGCGTTCTAATCCTGGTTTACGGGCACAACATATAGAAGCAATAAGTGCGATTCAACAATTATCTGGTATTTTAGTTGATGGGTTAGAACTTGGGAATCAAATATTAACCATTGAACCAGGAAAACAAACAAGTTCCTCTGCTTCTGTTTTTATTGGAACTGCAGGAAGTATAGCTTTAGTTGCTCAAGCTGTTATGCATTATGCTACTACTCAAGATAGAGATCTTGAGTTACACATAAAAGGAGGAGCTACTCACACAAAGTGGGCTCCATCCATTGAATATATTGAAAAAATAACTCATTCGTTTTTACAAAAAATGAATAAGAATATTAATGTTAAGATTAATAGATATGGTTTCTACCCTAAAGGAGGGGGCGATTGCATTTTTTCATTTAAGAAACATAATACATTGCAACCTGTAGATTTTACTGAGAAAGGTAAATTAGAAAAAATTGAGGTTTTTTCAGTTGCTTCCAGAAATCTAGAAAGCAGACAAGTAGCAGAAAGACAATACAAGAGTTTTCTAAAGGAAACTAATCCCCCAGTTACTGTAGAACCTCACTTAACATATGTAAATAGCCTCAATCCAGGTACAGGGCTTACGGTGATAAGTAAATATTCAAGTGGAACAAACACTGGCTGTTTCATTGTGGGTGAGAAAAAGATATCTGCTGAATTTGTTGGAAAACTATGTTCAGAAAAATGGAAGGAAAATGAAAAAAGCTCAGGTGCAGTAGACGAATACGCTGCTGATCAATTAATTATTCCCCTTAGTTTAATTGATGGAAATTCAAAGTTTACTACAAATAAGATTACAAACCATACTAAAACGAATATAGAATTAGCTGAGAAATTTACAAATTCAACTATAAATATAAGCAAGACACAAAACTGCTATCTAATAGATATTAAAAACAAATAGCTCTTGAAATTTATTCTTGTTCTAACTTCTTTCTTAACGACATATTTATATGAGGCTAAATGTGACGGAGTACGACGTTAGAAAGCAAATAATAAACAATTTGCTCTTAATGATTAATCTATTCACTTAAGTGTTTTAGATATAAAAAATGAAGTGATAATATGGGGCATAGAAAGGCTCATGCTCCCCATCGGTCATCTTTGGGATACCGAAGGGTAAGAGCAAGAAGAATAATACCTGCACCTCGCACTTGGCAAAAATACGAGGGTGCTCCAAAACTACTTGGATTTCTTGGCATCAAAGCAGGAATGACGCACTGCATATATATAGAGGATCAACCAAGAAGTCATTTAGCTAATCGAGAAGTAACAGTAGCGCTTACTTGCATCGAAACGCCACCTATAGTAGTTTTTGGTCTTCGTGGGTATTCGAAAACACCTTATGGTTTACAAATCGCAGCAGATCTTCTTACAACTGAAACAAAAGAAGAGTTGAAAAGAAGAGTAAAACCTCCTAAAAAATACGATTTTGAGAAAGTAAAAAAGAAGTTTGAATCTCATTTGAAAGAAATCGTTGAATTACGAGCAGTTGTTCATACACAACCATTTTTAACAGGAATGGGCATGAAAACTCCTCAAATTGCTGAAATTAAAATTGGTTGTAGCAATATTGAAGAAGGGTATGAATATGGGATATCTCTTTTAGGAAAAGAACTTCTCATTCGAGATGTTTTCAAAGCAGGCGAATTTGTAGATGCTATTGGAGTTACAAAAGGAAAAGGTTTCCAAGGACCGGTTAAAAGACATGGAATTAAAATTCTTCAACACAAATCCAAAGGAACTAAACGTGGTGTTGGTTCAATTGGTCCCTGGACTCCATCAAGAACGATGTGGACAATACCAAGATATGGACAAATGGGTTTTCATATAAGAACAGAATACAACAAGAGAATAATGCAAATTGGATCTGATGGAACTCAGATTGTTCCTAAAGGTGGTTTTGTTAAATATGGTATTGTAAAGAATAATTATGTTCTAGTCAAAGGTTCTGTTCCAGGACCTAAGAAGAGAACAATAATGTTGCGAGAACCAGTGCGAAAAGCACCACAACCTGAGAAAGAACCACAAATTCTCTACATCTCTACTAAGAGTCAACAAGGATAAGCATGAGGCGATAAAAATGAATGTAACAGTATATTCTATTAAAGGAAAAAAAACTAGTGAAAAAACTGAATTGCCGAATGTCTTTGAAACAGCTTTAAGACCAGATGTCATAAAGCGAGCAGTTCTAGCAGAAGAAAGCTGGAAAAGACAACCAAAAGGTGTAAGTCCCTTAGCGGGAAGGCTTGTTGCAGTAGAAAATTGGGGACCAGGTAGAGGTGCTGCGAGAGTTCCTAGAATAAAAGGAACCAGAACACATAGTGCTCAAAGAACAGCATTCATACCTCAAGCAAGAGGGGGTCATAAAGCACATCCTCCTAGAGCAGAGAAAAAGATTATTGAAAAAGTCAATAAAAAGGAGCATTTACTAGCTCTGAAATCCGCAATTGCTTATACTGCGAACAAAGAATATGTTAGCTTAAGGGGTCATAGATTTGAATCAAAAATGGAATTTCCTATAGTTGTTGAATCTCAAGCAGAAAACCTTGAGAAGACAAAAGATGTGATTACTCTCATTGAGAATCTAGGTTTGTCATTAGATCTGCTCAGAATAAAACTCGGAAAGAAGATTAGACCTGGAAAAGGAAAAGGACGAGGACGAAAGTACAAAGTTCCAGTAGGGCCTTTGATTGTAGTAAGCGATAAAGAGTGCTCTTTGATGAATGCGGGAAGAAACATCTTGGGGACAAATGTAATTAGCGTTCGAAACTTAACTACAAGCATCCTAGCTCCTGGAACCCATCCAGGAAGATTGACAATTTGGACAGAAGATGCTATAAAAACATTAAATGAACGTTTTGGGTGATGAAAAATGGATCCATACAAAATTATAAAGAAACCCTTAATTTCCGAAAAGGATTTTGAGCTAATTGAAAAAGAGAATAAACTAGTAATTGAAGTTGACATAAGAGCAAACAAACATCAGATAAAGGAATCAATAGAAAGATTATACAATGTTCAAGTGTTAAAAGTCAATACTTTGATCACTCCTAAAGGAACTAAAAAAGCATATGTTAGATTGAGCGAATTTGATGATGCTACAGATATAGCTTCAAGGATGGGCTTATTCTAGAAAAATAGGTGATTAAAATGGGTAAAAAGATTTTAGTACAAAGAAGAGGCAGAGGAACATCACAATTTCGAGCTGCGTCTCACAAGAAAAAAGGCAGTGTTAAGTATAGAAAGTTAGCTAAAATTGAATATACTGAGAAAGTAACTGGCTTTGTAAGAGATCTTGTTCATGATTCTGGAAGAGGTGCTCCTGTTGCAATTGTTCTTTTTGAAGATGGTCTTAAGAAAATAGTATTACCTTCAGAAGGGTTGAGAGTTGGTCAAACAATTGAGTATGGTGCTCAAGCATCAGTAAAACTCGGAAATACAATACCTCTCCAATTTATTCCTGATGGATCTCCTGTATTCAATATTGAACTAACACCTGGTGATGGTGGTCGTTTAATTAGATCAAGCGGGGGCTATGCAACAATCTTAGGACGAGATAAAGGCAAAGTAACACTTCAACTTCCTAGTGGAGAAATGAAAGAAATTCCTCAAAGGTGCCGTGCTACAATTGGAATAGTAGCAGGAGGAGGAAGAACTGAAAAACCATTCGTTAAAGCAGGAAACATGCATCATCTTAAGAAAGCAAAAGGACATTATTATCCGAAAGTACGAGGTGTTGCAATGAATCCGGTGTCACATCCACATGGTGGTGGTGCACATCAGGGTCCTCCGCGTTCAACAACAGTTTCACGTCATGCACAACCTGGTAGAAAAGTTGGACTTATAGCTGCAAAACGAAGTGGAAGAAGAAGAGGTAAGAAATAGTTTACCTCACCTTTTTTATATTTTAAAAAGGAACCTAGTCATTATAAAGTTAAATAATTAGATTAAGTTAAGGGGACTAAGATGGAAAAAACTGAATCCTTTAAGAATATTGAATTTGTATTTAATGAAACTCAAGATTTCAAAGGTTGTACATTATTAAATGGTTGGCATGGAATAGGTGAATGTGGTTTTATTTCAATGAGTCATTTAGTCGATAATCTAGATGCAGAAAGAATAGGCTTCATTATCACTGACAATCTTCCTCAATTCATTACAATCAAAAACGAGAAAATAACTTTCCCGTTTGAAATATATCGTAAAGACAATGTTGTCGTTATACTACCTATTTTTGAACCAATAAAATCTGAACATCTAACTTTCACAAAAACAATAGTTGAATGGTCAATAAAAGAAGGTTTCAAACAAGCTATTCTGGTAGGAGGACTGGATAAACGACTACAAGATGATCACAATTTGAAAGCTATCTATACTACAGAGTTTAAGAATGCAAACCCAGATGTAGATATTCCTATATTGGATGAAGGATTATATGTTACAGGTCCTTTAGCTTATATGTTAATGTTTTACGAATTAATGAATTTCCCAGCAGTATCTCTTCTTCCTTATGCTGAGCGTTCAAGACCAGATCCTGTATCTGCTAGTAATGCAATTGAGCAGATAAATCGTATTTTGAATATCGATGTCAATATAAACGAATTACTGGAAGAAGCGGAGAAGATAGAAAAGGAAATCGAGTCGTTAATAAAAGCCAGTAAGCCACAAACAGATAAGGATAAAGATTCAGATAGAGGTATGTTCGTTTAACATACCTATAATACTCTGTTTAAAATAAATTATAGGTCATAATTTTCTTCCTCTTGAATTGGAAGAAATTCATCAGAAATACTAACTTTATAAAATTCTTTGAACTTTTCTTTAGTTTTTATTGATTCATTTATAATTTCATCAAGTTCTGATATAAGGTCTCCTAAATCATATGCTTCTTTCAAAGAAATTTGAAATTGAGAACTAAAAGCCTCTTTAGCTCGTGATATCTGATCTTCTGAAAGAATATCGATTTTATTAAGAACTCTTATGATAGGAATATCTCCAAATTCCTTCGATATATCTTCAAGTAAATTTAATTGTTCTTTTGGAGTTATTGCAGCGTCTTTAGAGGCATCACACATAAACACAATGATATCTGCTATATATCGAATGGATGCAATGCTTTGACGTTCAATGAGATTTCTCTCATTAAATGGTCTATCTAGTAAACCAGGAGTGTCTACTATTTGGGTTTTGATAAAACCAAAATCTCTATGACCAAAAACAATCTCTTTTGTTGTAAAAGGATATTCTCCTATTTCAGGTGCTCCTGAAGAAATAGCTTCTACAAGAGATGATTTTCCTACATTGGGTGCCCCTGCTACAACAATTGTCGGATAAGATGTGTTAAAATCAGGTACAGATTTTAGTTTCATTATGGTTTTAATCAGAAATTTGATATCTCCTTGAGCTCTTTTAACTAAGGAAACAAATCTTCCTCCTGCTTCTCTTCTTATCTTAGCCATTTCAACTGGGTGATCTGTTTGGCTTAGTTTGATTAATTGACCTCTTTCGATTTCTCTTATTTGGCGTGATATACCATCTACTCTGCCAAGAATCTTCCTTATTCTATCAATGTTACCAATTAAATCACACAACTCAACGTAGAATGGATGAATATCATAAATCCAAGGAAACTGGTTTACAATATCATTCAATTTCTCTACAAAGGTGTCAGCAAGAACAGTAATTCTCTCCTTTTCTAAAATTGCAAACCCTTCTTCTCTAGTCTGTCTTTTTTTTCTTTTAGCTCTAACTGAATTAGATCGGTCAAAAGCAAATGTGATGATTTCCTTAGTAGGTGTAATATATTTTACCTTTCTGAAAGGATTCCTAGTTTGATGAAATTCACTCACACAGAATCATCCTCAATTTCAATACCTTCTAAATCTACTTCATGATCAAAGTATTTATCTAGATTCTTGATTACTTCTTTCCTTCGTTTTCTAAAATCCTCTAAGTACTTTTGTACCATTTCTAGAAGCATTGGTTTACAATCAAGACCGCAAATAAGTTCTCCGTTTTTGCACCGACTTTCAATACTTTCCAATTCTGAATCATCCTCAACAAAGAGCTTTTCATACCAATCAAAAACAGAACATATATGAGGATTAGCACCTAATTCTCTTTGTTCTTTTATTGTAGTTCTACCACCTGTAAATGCATTCATTATTTTCTTTTTTACAATTTCTGGTTTATCTCTTAGAAATACACATGTTTCAGGAGCAGAAGAAGACATTGGTCCTCCTGTTAGTCCTTTGAGGTATTTTATATACAAAGATGCTGGTAGCGTGATTTTCCTTTTTCTGGCTATGTCTCTTGTCAATCTCATATAGACATCTTGATCAAGCCCTATGGGTACAACAACTGGAAGATTAAAATCAGTAGTTGGATGCAGAATGTGAGCTGCTTGAATGCAAGTGTAATAAACTGTTCCAGCGTTTTCTTCTCCAGTAAGTCCAAGAGCAGCTTTTATTGCATTATAGGTTTGATTTATTGAGAACGTCAATGCTAGATAATGGATTCTTGGTGTTACACTGGAAACATAAGCATGAACATTATCTGGTTTAAATCCTAGTGCAAATATATCTATTGCATTTTCTATTGATAGTTTATATACTTCTTCCAAACTATTGACTTTTCGAAAAACATATTTCTCATCATCAGACATTGGAAGGAAGTATTTGCAGTTGTACTTTTCTTGAAGATATCTAATTAATTCAAACAGAATAACATGACCAAAATGTAAATCGTTTGATGGACCTCTACCACTAATAATTGCAAATTCCTTGTTCTTATCAACTCTGTCAAGTATTTTATCAAAATCCCTATGTGCGATAACAATTCCTCTTCTAAAGAAGAGATGTTCTTTTCCAATTTTAGGGAGTATTTTATCTAATCGAGATATACCAAATTCCTCTAAAATGCTATCGTAATCTACTCGCTTTTCAATGTCATGGATTTCAGTGTTATTATTCATTAAATACACCTCTTGAATAAGAATTAATTGATTCTTTGTGATATAGATGTGGACTGTACCCTATTTTATAACTGTTGGGACTAAAACTAAAAAATGTTATTGCCAGTCCAAGTTACCACTCTCAATTTTTTTTGGAAAAAAGTCTTTATAAGAATATCGCCTACAAAGTTAATAGAAATGAGTAATTGGGAAGAGATATATCTTGATTTTGATTCAAATGAACTAGCACAGCAAATAAATCAAATTAAAGGTGTGATTGTAGGTTTTAATGTAAATATAGACAAGATAATCGAAGTAAACCCTGAAGTTTTAAGAAATATATTATCTGCTGCGGAGTACAAAATAAGCTATCAAAAGGAAGAGAACTTAACAACTATTGATAATATTGAGGACTTCTTTTTCTTTTTATTACAAGCAATTGCAGGAGGTAAAGCAGATGAAAAACTTTTGTTCTCAAAGGATGTTCATTTGTGGATAGAGAATGAATTTGATATTAAACAAACCAAGCTAGGGGGACAAGCGGGTATTATGGCTAACCTTCTTAGAAGGATGGAAGTGAAACAGATTCTTTTAAGTTTACCAATTTTTGATAAAACTCTGTTAAAACTCCTCGATTCATCGATTCAGGTTATTGTAAAGGAAAATAACGATTATACCATAAAACCTGTTGAGAATGTTGAAAGTAATGAAACCAGTCCTATTGTTCATTATGTTTTTGAGTTTAAAGAAGGAAACTATACTGTATATGATCAAATTATAGAATGTAAAAGAGCAAACCGATTTATTGTATCATATGATCTTGTAAATTCTCAACTTAAAATTCACAAAGGCTTCTACAAATATAGTGAAGATAACGTTCACCATTATTCTCTAGCAATAGTATCTGGTTTTCATCTAGTGAACCCAAATCTAGACCCCTCTAAAACACATTTGGATCTTATTAAACCTGTTTCAGACTTAATAGCAAAATGGAAATTATCAAATCCCGAGCTAACTATACATTTTGAGGTTGCTGCAACAGAAGAAATTCAATTGAAGGCAGTAATAATTAGTGAGATTATCCCTTCTGTTGATTCTATTGGATTAAACGAGCAAGAACTTCTGGATTTCATTAAAATCATAGATTCCTCAACTTATTACTTATTGAAAAAGGAAATATCTGCTGTAAATCTTTTCAAAGGATTATTAAGCTTGTTGAGAGAATATCCACATCTTCGAATACATTTACATTATCTGGGATTTTATCTTGTTCTCTCCTCTCCTATTACAAAGGAACAAGCTAGGAAAAGAAGAAAATCGTTAATTTATGCATCAATTCATGCTGCAAAAAAAGTAGAACTGTGTGAAACTGTATTAAACGACATATCTTCAGATTTTAACTATACAATCTCCAAAGAAGGAAAGGAACAACTGATATCTTTAGACAAGCATCTGAGTATAGAATATGAAGGAGGAAGCGATTTTTTCAAGAGTGGTTATTTTACTGCCACTGATTTCACCCTAGTTGGAATTCCTTCAATAGTTGCTAAGAAACCAAAAAGTCTAGTTGGATTAGGGGATACTATTTCGCTAATATCTGTTCTATTTGATAATATATAGGACCATTTTCAATCAAAATTCAATGCCTTTTATGGAATTCTCTGTGTTTAAATAAGATTTTTTAATAAAAACAATGAATTCTTTCAACCTATTTGAAAGAGAAAAATTCACAAAGAAGTGATGGCATTTCAAATGAAGACTGACAATTTAAAACAAAAGGGAGAGAACAGATTAGAATGGAAACAACAAGAGGATAAGATTGAAATTAGTTTGTTCGAAATGCCAACCATAGATGACGATAATAAAGTCGATAAATTGCTCAATGAACTCCATTCAAAGAATATTATGTTCTCCTTGTTGATTAAACAGCATTCTAAATACCTTATATTATATGATTACCCATCTAAACGTTTGAACTCAAAAAAACGAGATGATTTAATTAATCATCTTTTATCTTCATATTCATTAAAAACTCCACAAGACATGGATGACTTATTCATTTCTGCTATAAAAAAGGTGGAACAAGATCAAAGTGTTCTGCAACTTGTTCTAGCTGACAATTCAAAATTGTATCTTTTATCTTATCTACTTCATTCTGTAGATTCAGCAGGTAAAACTTTCAAGAAAAGATTCACAAACTATACAAAAAACTTGATACAGGCAAATATATTCGAAGTTGTAATTTCATATGTGCCTTCCTTTAGAAAAAATAAGAACTCCAATCCAAATTGGGGAGTAATGTTTATTGCTAGAAGTAAAAACAAGGCAGAGATACAAAAGAAGAAGCAAAACTTCTTGAGATTCCTTAAATCCAGTACCGTCAAATTAAACTGCAAATTAACTTCAGTATCAAAAAAAGATCTGATAAAACATCAATCAAATTTTCGACTTTTAGTGCCTTGGATTAAACAGTCTGGTCATTTCTTTGATGTACTGAATATCCCACTTTTGGCAAAGATTGGGCAAGAAAGAAAAGATGAGATGTTCATTGAAAATCAATTAGAAGATATTCAGATGAGTCCTAGAACTGATTTAGTTACTTCAAGTCTGCATAAGCCATCTGAAACCAAGCCTTTTCCATCAATAAAATCCCTTTCTTCGATAGGGGTGTCACATAAGGAAAAACTCGAACCAATTTTGACCCCTCCTGTTAAATCTATGAACAAAAATCCCAATGAATATAATCCTAGCACTTTAGATGATCTTACCGTGCCTACACCACGAACAATGAATGCTGTATTTGATGCTGAATATCTTAAAGTCAGAATAAGCAAAATCTTCAAAGAGTTCGATTTTAAAGAAACGGTGATTTTCGAAGACATTTTTGATTTGGTCCTAAGAAAAGGATCATTCTATATCTTTACAAAATTCTTCAAAGATATGCTAAACCAATCCCATGCATACAAAATCGTGGAATCGCTTAGTTCAATTGCAGGATTAAGAAACGATTTTCTATGTATTGTTGTTACTGATGTAATAGAAGAAGGATCAAGAAAAATCCTAAATGAATTCAATATTCTTCATCTAACTTTGAGTGATGTTTTGATGGAAGATACAATCAAAACCAAAATCTACAACACTATACTAGCTTAGAAACAAATTGCTTAATGAAGTAACTAATTCTATAGTTGATTAATCATAATCCTTTGGTTATTCTTCAATTACTGATAAGATGCACTAATCATCTAAAATATTCACTACAAAGTTTCCGTATTACAGACACTTTATAGTGATAAAAAAAAAGCTATTCAATATGGGGGAACACACTAGTAAGATTTGTTCGTATATTGCTGGCATCGTTGCTAAATTTCTTCCAGAACACGAAGAAATAATACATAGCGGCCTGTTTTTAGCATTTTCTAAAGAAGATGATTGTAATATTCCCGATTGGTATTATAATGGATATTCTGTAATCTCTGAAACAATATCTAGCCATTTACAGAATTTATGTAAAAATAAAATTTTGACATTTACCAATGATGGCTTGTATGAAGTAGTGCAAAATCAAGATGATATATCTTCACGTGAATTAGAAGAAGCAAAATTAGATTTAGAGCAAAAACTACTTGACTGTGAATCTGGAATTCAGGTTGTAAAGGAAGCAAATAGAAAATTCCAACTAAATGCTGTGGGAGCTTAGTTGAAAAATTAATACGAAGTTACAGAAACATCTGGTTCTTTGTCATCAACTTTAGGTCGAATTTCCTTCCATATTTTAGAAACTGTTTCTGAATCATTTGGATGAGCATAAACTCTTACAAGAGTAAACAAAGAACGATATGCTCGTGGTCCTGAGAACGTAGTTATGTATGTTGTTGTATTCAGTGCTTCATTTAAAGTAAAAGAATGACTTCCGGGTCTAATACGATCATAAGGGTCATAGATGTATATATTTGAAGCTTGGAATTCTTGCTCATTGATTGTAGATAATCTATAAGTTGAATCGATTTTCATCTTATTTTCTAAAGCAACTTCATTTTCTTCACAATATTGATCTATTCTCTTGATGAATGATTCTTCTGCTGTAAGTTTACATAATCCATCCACTGTTATACCAAGATTTTCCGCAGTTGATTCATCGATAATCTTTTCCCAAACTGATTTGTAGAGTCGTCTATCAAAGAGATCTTTTACAAGTGCCTTTGCTTTAGTAAGTTCTTCAGATTCTTTTGAATAGATTTCACCTACCAGAGTATATTCATTTAGATATATATATTCTGAAAGATCATTGGTTCTTTCTATTAGATTTAGGGGATCACATGCTTCTCTCAGCATCTCATGAATTGTGATATCAGCAGCGCGCGAAGTTTTGTGAAAATAAACATTCTTGTATTCAAAGAAACGACCGATAAGAGACGAGTAAATATCATCTAAACACTTCCAATTGTAGTGTATAGCTTCTTTATCAAGGTGCTTCTGGATGGTTGTGTTGTTGATAATTCTATTTACTGCAATAATTCCAAAATGAAGAGTACCTGCAAAAAAGGAATCTCTTAACATAAAATCCAATCTGTCCGCACCTAAAGCTCCTTGTACTAAGGGATGAAGAATGTAATCCTCTCCATTCCATACTTTCATTAATTCATCTGGATTTATGAATTCCTCAAGTATTGGTTTGAGATATTCTGAATTGACCATTTTATCTCGGTGAACATCATGACCATGAGGTGCATCAGGATATACACGTTTGAAAACTACATCGTCATATGTGTGACTAAAAGGACCATGACCTATATCATGCAACAGACCCGCAATACGAGCTATTTGGACTTTCTCTATTACATCATCATCTTTTCTATAAACTTCTTCTGCATATCTCCCTGCTAAATGCATTGTACCCACACAATGAGTAAATCTTGAGTGTATTGCAGAAGGATAGACTTGTCTAACTCCAGAAAGTTGACTGATCCATCTTAATCTTTGAAACATAGGTGTATCTATAATTTTATTCTCAATATCTGTCATTCGTATTTCATCATAAATCGGGTCCCTAATGGTCCTAACAAAGTTTAGAACGTCTCTCATGGCGATTCCTCTATATTACCTATTGTTTAATTGATATTACAACCTTTTAATCTTTTTGCTCTCATCTAAAATAACGACAAAAATGGTTTTATGGCTTCTAATTGCCTTTTGTGTTTTATTTTCTGACTAGTTTGGGATATGTGAATTGGTGGACCGACCGGGATTTGAACCCGAGGCCTCTTCGTTGCGAACGAAGTGATCTACCAGGCTGATCTATCGGCCCAGAATAATCTAAAAAACAATATTTTATGTTTTAAATTTTAATCTGGAATAAATTAAACTAGAATGAAAAAGAGTGAAACGTCAGGTTAGGAGCTTACCATTCAAATCATTTAACTCGCATGACTTTTCTTCTTCCAATGGCATTCCAATATTCGACTTCTCCGCCTTCCTGAATTTTATTCTTAATTTCTTCTTCATCCGGAAGAGCTGCTTCAAAAGTATCGTATGTTTCAAGATCCATTAGTTGAATACTGTCTCCACCTAGTGATATAACTTGAGCACTTCTTTTATCAATTATTGGAGATTGAAGTTTTGTATCACCAGGAATAGCTATTTCTGTTTTACTTCCAGTAAAAATATTTTCAATTTTCATTCTACACTTAGTATGACCGTGCTTTCCAGATTTTGATTTTTCTATATTACGGACAAGATAAACATCATCATTGTGAACTATATAGAATCCTTCCTTAATTTGACTCGCTCTAATTGGTTTAATATCTTGTTCTGACATATGTTGTCTCCTCTAATCTCAATTTTTGAGGTTTCTATATTTGCATAGGAAACTGCACAATTAAAGGGTTTTGGTTTTATATCCAGAAAAATAGAAAGTACAATCTGTTATAGAGACAGAATCGATACTAAATTTAAGATGAAAATTTTGAAAGAAGAGTGACAGTTTATCTTTGCGGTTTAGCTTTTCGACCTATGACAATCTGATTAAGAGCAACACCATTTACATGTGTGACTTGCCACTTAACACCTGGGATATCACCCATTGCACCTTTTTGAGCTCCACCAATACTACAAACAACTACTTCATCGTGTTCATCAATATAGAGAAGACCTCCATCATGTGGAACAAATGCACCAACTTGTTTAGCATTTTTTGTAAGTCTGACTCTAACACACTTTCTCATTGCTGAGTTTGGTTGCTTACTCTCAACTCCGTATTTTTCAACAACAATACCTCTTGCAGCAGGAGCACCTTCTAAAGGATCTGTTTTTTTGTCTAATCTAAGCATTCTTCTTTTGTAATGTATATCTTTCCAGCGAAAATGTTTTCTTTTATTTTTCAATTTTCTTGCTGCAAATTCCCCTTTGGGACTTTTTGAACCTGTCATTGTTAATCACTTTCTAATCAGAGCTTGGTGCTGATTATTTTTTCTTTCAAGTTTTCGCTCTTGGTTTTTATTAAAAAACTTTTGATTTCATACACATAGTAACCACAATAACTAGTGGATAAGAAGTAATTGAGAATAAAATTTAAAGGAAAGAAATAATCGCAATGAGACTATTTCTTCTTTTTATCAGAAAATTCACGATAATTTGAACTCATGGTTAGATCAACAATTCCAGTCCCTAATGCGATTGTTTGACCAACAATTACATTTTCTGTGATACCTTCGAGTGGGTCATATTCACCATGAATTGCTGCATCTAGTAGGTGCTTAACAGTAACTTCAAAAGCAGCTCTAGCAAAAACAGAACTTTTCTTTCCAGAAACACCATGACGTCCTATTTGGAGTATCTCACCAGTATGTGTCATTAAATCTGATACAAGCATAACATGTCTTTTATCAACATCTAATCCTTGTTCTTTCATAACAAATACAGATTCTCTTACCAATGCATTCCTTGCTGCTTCAATTCCTAAAGTTTCAGCGATTTGGTTGATATCGGTTGTATAACATCTTGTAGGATCTACTCCTGGTATTCTAAGTAGTTCACTGAAATTACTTCCTTCACTCTGCAAGAAGTATTTATCATCTCTATCTTTTCTAACTACAACACGTGTGACATTTTTTATACCTTTGATTGGGATCTCACGTATCTTTTCTGCTAGTTTAGGAAGATCACTGAACTTTAATTCCTTTAGTGGACTGATTATAATTGCATTTTCGTCTTCAGGATCGACTTCTACCTTGCATTCTTTTCTTCTCAGTTGAATTTTCTTTACAGTTGTTTCAATTTCAATCCCTTTATCAGCGAGAAGAACATCATCAAATTTGATTCTGACTGTACCCTCAGAGAAACTATGTGTTATACTATGTGCTACTTTATTAACAGTTGAAAGTTCAATCCTACGTGAAACTTGTTTTGCTAGCTCTTCACTTTTTTCTGCTGATTTATCTAAATAGATAATCATGGTAGGTGTGCTTGGATTTTTTCTTGCATCTAGAATTTCGATAAGACGAGGTAATCCCCTTAGAACGGACATTTCTGCGACTCCTGAGTAATGGAAAGTCTGAAGTGTCATTTGAGTTCCTGGTTCTCCGATTGATTGGGCAGCTACTGTACCAACTGCACTTCCAGGATCGATTTGAGCAAATTCGTAACTATTAACAATCTCTACAATTATCTGTTCTAGCTGACTTTTAGTTAGTTTTCTTCCCTTAAGCTCACTCTTCAATTCCTCAAAAACTGTATCTGGTACAACATTTTTCTTATAAAAAACCTCTAATCGATTTTCAATCTGTTTCTTATCTAGTACTTGAGACAAAATTAATCCTCCTTTTTATCATCAACTTGAGTGTCTAGTATCTTATTCACAATAATAGCAACATTTACAGCTTTACCATGATCGCTCTTAGCTGGGTCAACATTATCTTCCCCATAGAGAAATTGGACTATTTCTCCAGCTGCGTTTCTTACTGTTTTATCATAACTAGATGAAATATCTTGTAATGCGTTTACAAGTCTTCTTTGCATATATCCACTTTGAGATGTTCGGACAGCAGTATCAACTAAACCTTCTCGACCTCCTGCAGCATGCATGAAAAACTCGATTGGGTTAAGTCCTTTTCTGAAACTACTATCTACAAATCCGTGGGCTTCTGCTGATAGATCACCTTGCTTAAAGAATGGTAGTACTCTATCTCTATAACCTCGTTGGATTCTTTGACCACGGACAGCTTGTTGTCCAACACATGAACTCATTTGTCCTAGATTAAGCATATTTCCTCTTGCACCAGTTTTTGCCATAATCAAAGCTTCATTCTTAGGACTCAGGTAAGATGCACCAACATCAGAGCAATCAGTTCTAGCTTTTGCTAAGATTTCCATTATTCTTGCTTCTAAGGTTTCTTCTTCTGTACGACCAGCCTGTCGTTCCAATGTTCCTTTAACATATTGATCTATTACTTTCTTGACATCTGATTTTGCTTTGGAAAGAATTCCGTCAATTTTCTTTTCTGCTTCTTTAGGAATGTCAATGTCACTCGCCCCCATGCTAAAACCACGGAGAGTGATATTGGTAATTAACATTCTAGTAACGCTATCTAAGAAATTTCTTGTTACATCAGCACCATATTCTTTCAAAATTCTGTGAAGTACACTATCTGGAACTTCTGCGCCAAATGCTTTTTTATCAATAATACCAGAAACAAGTTTTCCATCTTTGATTAAGATGTAACCTTCTACTGAACATCTTGTTTTCTTACATGTATCGTGTTTTTCACAGAGATTGTTGAACATTGTAAAATTGAAAGTATCGGGTAATAAAGCACTGAACAGAGTTTTACCACTCCACATAGGTATTCCTTTTGGTCCCTTAATATCTGATTTTGGTAATTCCTCTAATCCAGCTGCGGTTATTAGTTGTGCTGCTTCACTCTTTGTATATTTAGCATCCTTTCGAGTTAGGAAGTAACCACTAGTAATGAAATCTTGAATAGCACCAATAATTGGACCTCCATATCTAGGAGTACTAATTTGTTCTTGAACACGCATCAAGATTCTTGCTTCTGCTTGAGCTTCCTCACTTTGTGGAACATGGAGGTTCATTTCATCTCCATCAAAATCTGCGTTATAAGGTCTACAAACAGGTAAAGTTAATCTAAATGTCTTATAAGGCACAACTTTAACTTCATGAGCCATGATACTCATTCTATGTAAGCTTGGTTGCCTATTGAAAAGAACTACATCTCCATTTCGTAGATGTCTTTCAATGATAAATCCAGGCTGAAGAGAATCGGCTACCGCTTGCAGATTTCGAGCATAACGTAGATCCACTCTTCGTCCATCTGGCCTTATAATATAATTGACACCTGGTGAAGTTCGAGGACCTTTCATTACAAGTTCTTTCATCTCTTCGATATTCCATTCAGTAACTCTTTCAGGAACAGTTAGTATTTCAGCAATATCTCTTGGAACACCAACTTCATTGATACTTAGCAAAGGATCAGGACTAATTACAGTTCTAGCGCTGAAATCAACTCTTTTTCCACTAAGATTAGCTCTAAATCTTCCTTCCTTCCCCTTTAATCTTTGAGTAAGAGTTCTTAACGCCCTTCCACTGCGATGTCTAGCTGGTGGAATTCCACTAATTTCATTGTCAAAATAAGTACTAACATGATACTGAAGCAATTCCCATAAATCTTCAACGATTAGTTGAGGGGCACCTGCTTCACGATTTTCTAATAAACGTTGATTAATTCTAATAATATCAACAAGCTTGTGAGTAAGATCATCTTCAGATCTAATTCCATTCTCAAGAGTAATACTTGGACGAACACTTACAGGTGGAACAGGTAGAACCCAGAGAATCATCCACTCAGGACGTGCAAATTTAGGATTAACTCCTAGAAGGCTACAATCTTCTACTGTGATTTCCTTAAACCAGCTGTGAATATCCAGCGGAGAGAGTTTATTTGCTTGTTTTTGACCTGTTTCAGTTTCAACTTCTTCAAAGAAAGTTGTTGGTTTTTCAAGTCTAATTTTATGTTGAGCTTCACCACAATATGGACAACTATTCTTCTTGGCTGCCTTTTTCATGATTTCTTCAATCAAATCATAATCAGGAACTCCCCATTGATCTTGATAATCGTCCATTTTTGCTGTGACTTCTCGTATCTCTTCAGGATCAAGAAGAACACGATGGCATGCACGACATGTTGCTCGAAGAACTTTGTAGATTAATTTGTTATAACCAACATGAATAACAGGACGAGAAAGTTCAATATGACCGAAGTGACCAGGACAGCTACCTACTCTAGCACCACAGGTTTTACAACGTTGGCCAGGATCAATAGTACCAAGAAGGCCATCCATTAAACCAGAGGTAACAGGAGTACCATCAGCATCATAGGTGTCAGGAGTGATAATACGCTCAACAGACATTTTTCTGATAGTGTCGGGGTCTAATAATCCAAACTGAATTCCAGATATTGTCTTATAGCTTTCAGAGCTCATTCTATTTTTTAACCTCAAAAATTATTTGAATCTCTACTCTACCTTGCACTAGTGTAGTAATCTTATCCCTTTTCCCTTTCTAGTTGATAAAAACCTTTTGATTTTTAACCTAAATTTTCCTTTTAATGAAATTTATTCTTTCTAGAGAATAGTTAATTGAATAAATCGATAGATTCCTCAGAAAAAAATGTAAATTCTTAGAATTTATTAACTGGTTCATGAATCATAAAAACAGAACGTGAAAACAATGAATGAGATAGATGATTCTTCAAAAAAAATAGATGGGAGATTGTTCTCGCAAGAATATTTAGAAAAAGTACTGATACCAAGATGTAGTATCTTTACAGAATTATACAAAAAACTTCCAAAATTATCCACAATATTAGTTGGAACAAACCCTGCATCTGAATCATACATAAAACTGAAAGAAAGATTTTTCTCAAAACTCTGCGTAGAATCTGAAGTTTTTCGTCTTCCTCAAGACATTTCACAACAAGAACTTCTAGATTTCATTAATGAACAAAATAATGATGAAACAATTGACGGTATACTAGTCCAGATGCCTTTACCATCTCATATAGACACAGATACTATTATTGAAAGCATAGATCCAAGTAAAGATGTTGAAGGATTATCTCCTGAAAACGTTTATGCATGGGCAAAAGCTCTTCCTAATCTAGTTCCAGCCACTGCTTTAGGTGCTTTGGCTCTTCTAAAATATTATCAAATTCCATTAGAAGGTAAACATGCTGTTGTAGTTGGTAGAAGCATGATTGTAGGAAAACCTATGTCTCATCTTCTGCTTAAAGAAAATGCTACTGTTACCATCTGTCATTCTAGGACAAAAAACCTGGAAGAACATACTCAAAAAGCTGATGTTCTAATAGCTGCTGTAGGACGCCCTCATTTGATTAGAAAAGGTATGATAAAGGAAAATGCAGTGGTTATAGATGTAGGAGTAAACTTTGAGGATGGAAAATTAATTGGAGATGTAGATTTTGATGATTTAAAGGGAACTGCAAGTTATATATCTCCAGTTCCTGGAGGAAGTGGTCCTGCAACTGTTTGCATGCTTGCAAGCAATTTGTTAATGGCTTTTGAACTTAAACAAGCAAGGAAGAATGATGAAAGATTAGATTGCTTAAAAGAGTATTATGCTAATTATAATACAATTGGTGAAACAGGATTCTGTGTTGACTGAATTGTCCCCAAATTACACCTAGATAAGATTAATAGACTAAGCAGTTAATCTATTAATTATGAGTGAATTTTCTAAATCTATCAGCTTTGAAATTGATGAACGTAAATTTGAAACAATTATAGTCACTCTAGATAATGCAATCTCTATTTATATCTATGAAGAAACGCCTAGTCTGGGTGTTTTTGGGATTTCAGTTCCAAGTACATCTGTCATGCCTGCATCTACTCTTTTTGTTACAGGCACCAAAGATGAGCTTTTTGTAAGGATGATGGGTGAAAGATTAGCAACAAGATTACAAAAATTAGTTTTAATTTCTTTTAATTTGGAAGATACTTCAAATGAGCTATTATTGAAAATTATCGATAGAATTGAGCATGAATTAACTGTAGAAGAAAAAGAATAGAAGAGGGTTAAACCTCTAAATCTTGATTTATTTAAGAATAGATAATCCAGGATACAATGGAAATTGTTTTGTAAGTTCTAAAATTTCTTGTTTGATTTTAGCACTTACCGCTGAATCTCCCTTGGATTTTATGACTTTTGCTAAGCCTTCCGCTATAACCTTCATTTCGGATTCTTTCATTCCTCTAGAAGTAATTGCTGGAGTACCCAATCTGAGTCCTGATGGGTTGAAAGGACTTGAAGGTTCATATGGAACTGTATTTTTATTCAATGTAATTCCTGCTTCATCTAAGGCATTTTGGATAAGTCCGCCTTTTCCTATCAGATCTTCAGGTCGCAAATCAATGAGTATTAAGTGGTTATCTGTTCCATTTGTTACCAGTTTTATGTCAAGAGCCATCAATTCATCTGCTAGAACCTTGGCATTTTTAACAATCTGTTTAGCGTATTCCTTAAATTCTGGTTTAAGAGCTTCTCTAAATGCTACAGCTTTAGCAGCAGTAGTGTGATCGTGAGGACCTCCTTGCAGACCAGGAAATACAGCTGAATCTATTAAACGTGCAAGGGTGAAAGGCTCTCCATTTTTTGTCTTTTTATTTGGATGATATTTTTCATGTAATTTATCTTCCATCTTGCACATTATTATTGCTCCACGTGGTCCCCTTAAGCTTTTGTGAGTTGTAGTTGTAACTACATCTGCATATGGGACAGGACTTGGATGAGCATCACCCACTACTAAACCAGCTATATGTGAAATGTCAGCTAAATGGTATGCATCAACTTCTTCAGAAATCTCATCAAATGCTTTAAAATCAATTTCCCGAGGATAAGCTGTTAATCCTGAGATAATCATTTTTGGTTTTTCTTCTATTGCTAGCTTACGGATGCTTTCCATATCTAGCATTTCTGTTTCTTTATCCACATCATAACTAACACAAACATAGTTCTTTCCCGAGAAGTTTACATGACTTCCATGGGTAAGATGTCCTCCAGATGTTAGACTGAAACCCAGAAATTTGTCCTTTAGATTTAATAATGCAAAGAAAACAGCTTGATTTGCAGGAGAACCAGAATATGGTTGAACATTCGCATGCTCACAACCAAAGAGCTCCTTTGCACGTTCTATTGCAAGTATTTCAACTTCATCAACTATCTCATTTCCACCATAATATCTTTTCTTAGGATATCCTTCTGAATATTTGTTTGTAAAAACACTACCCATAGTCTGAAGAACAGCTTTGTAAGTATAATTTTCAGATGGGATAAGTTCTATGCCTTCTTCCTGACGTTTTAACTCTCTTAAAACAGCATCTGCAATCTCAGGATCAATGTCTGATACATCATTCATCAAATTCATTATTTAACCTCAAATGAATATCACAGAGTTTTCTTTAAATATTTTATTCAAGCACACTAATCGCAAAAAAACACAGTTCCAAGAATCTTACCACAAGATACATTTATTTATGTGGTAAGATTTTTGCACGCTTTGTTTCTTTCCGATTTCTCCTTTTTTTTCTCCTAAAACGGTA
This sequence comes from Candidatus Heimdallarchaeota archaeon, assembly GCA_016839875.1. Next base: position 2,081 of record JAEOTK010000291.1, on the reverse strand, counting down.
TTATTCTCTCGTATCCTCTCTTCTCCTTCTCTCCTTTCTTTGTTGCATCCACTATTACTTTTATTGTTGTATTGTCTTCCCTGTTTCTTGATGGATCTAGTGATGATCCTCTTGCCTTCTCTATTATGGTTATGTCCTCTGCTCCTGCTCTAGTAATTGTTGCCCATTCGACAGCCATCCTATTGTAGATGTCTATGTCCTCGTCTACAACTGTGCACCACTTGAGAGAAGGATGGGCTTCAAGAGCAGCTAAACCAACAGTTTTACCATCACCGTCGTTCTGAGGAGTGATAGAGATGACAGCGTGGAGCCAACCGCTACCACCAGGAGTAAGATAAACGCCATGAACATTAGGGACAAGAGAACTGACATGATTGTGAATCTTAACCTCGCGGGGAAAGCCCATAAGGATGAAATGCTCATCATAGGCAGGAAGAATGGTTTGGAAAAGAGGGTTGTCGCGGTGATAAATGCGCTCAAAGTCAATAATAGGCTGCTGACGAACATCATCAGAAGTACCAGTGATATCAACAAAAGGACCTTCAGCAGTTTCTTCAGAAGCAAGAATTCGACCTTCTAAAATGAATTCAACATCAGAAGGAACAGCAATTCCATATTTGGGAGTTTTAGAGAGAAACAAAGAGTTGTGCATAAGAGCGTTGGCAATAGGTAATTCAGAAACTCCAGAAGATGTAGGACAAGAAGCGGCTAAAGCTAAAGCAGGATGGTAACCGACAACAACAGCAATAGGAGTATCTAATCCCTCTTTACAATTAGCAGAATAAATATTATGCAAATCTCGAGGAACGATACGGATTGCACCTTGAGTAGAATTAAGAATCATAATGCGGTGAATACTGGTGTTAGAAATCTTAGTTGAAGGGAATTGAGCAAAAACAATTCCTGAAGTTAGGTATTTACCACCATCACTAGGGAAGAAGTGGGGGATAGGGAGAGAGGATAAGTCTGCAGATTTATCGTTTTGAAAAGTTAAACTCTTATCACTTTCAGTAGGTTCTACAGGATGAACAAGAGCGTGTTGAAAAACATCTAAATAATTCACTTCTTCATTTAGAGCTTTTTTAATTTGATCGCGAGAAGAAAGAATGTTACCTACTAAAGGATAATCTGAATCTTCTATATCATTAAACAGAACAGCTTTGCCATTATTAAGTTGAAGGTGATGTGTTATCTCATCATTCAGTTTAACTTTTTCATTAATTTCAATAAGTAAATCAGCTTTGCGAAGAGAATCAAGATAGGGTCTCAAACTCATAAAAATCACGACTAAGGTCCAGTAAGAGAAATAAGATACAATGGTTTATATATCTTGTCAGAATGAAGAACGTTCAGAGAATCCCTTCTCAAATTTAACAAGTTTAAGGCGGGGATAGCCAAGTGGTCAAAAGCAAAGTGTAATTGCTAGCTTGCCAACACGGCGCTAGATTCAGGTTCTAGTCCTTAGTGGTTCGGGAGTTCGAGTCTCCCTCCCCGCACCATTCAGAAACGCAATTGTTTTTAATTTCGAATTTCAAATAAAGTAAGATGAAAAATGATACTGTGAAACCAAGTATTCCATTAATGCATGAAGAACTGCGACAGTACTTGTTTGACTTATTTGGAAAATCCTTAGCTTCACAATATCTTGAAAAAATAATCACTCCAATGGAAGATTACACAATACACATTTTTGAGAATTTAACCGTAACTGATACTATATTGGAAACACTTCATGAGAAAGAGTATGAAGCATGTATTCACAAAGATTTTCCAAATCTGATAGTAAGCAAACCTAAAGGAAGCTACAATCTAGACGATATAGAAGCTTCGAAGGAGATAGTTGTTGAAAATAGGGCAGCAGAGATGGTTTATCAAGGATCAGATGTATTTGTACCAGGTGTTAAAAGGGCAAATAAGGTCAGAAAGGGAGACATTGTTAAAATTGTTAATCAGAAGGATATCCTAGTTGCAAAGGCAAAGGCGCTAATGAAACACCATGATATACTTACATCAAAAAAAGGTATAGCAGCAAAGAATCTCTTGTCTCCTTACAAAGTACCAAGTGTTGAACAGCTTGATTT